>JABDEY010000029.1:5872-25845 GCA_013286805.1 Bacteroidota bacterium
CTATTCCTGAAAAAACAAAATAAGAAGTTTCATTTTCTGTAATTCCGTATTTAATATTCAACTGTTCCCTTAACGAGGTAACCCTGTCTTCACCAAAAGGCTGCTTCTGCATTTCGATACGAAATAAGCGCCGGTTTATCAGGCTATCACATAACCTGGAAAGCACCGGATCGGAATGCCTGGTCCAGACTTTAATAGAAGCCATTACATCATTGTCATCCAATTCAGCAAAAACCTGCAGCAGGTTCTTGTTCTTTATAAAATCGGCTTTACAGTATCTGGTGTAAAGGAATTCCCTCAAAGCCGGTGTACAAAACAATTCCGAACGGATTGCTGCCAGCTCATTGGCACGTTTGAGGGTATTGATCAATAAATTTTCAGCACTGATGACTGTTTTATGCAGGTATACCTGCCAATACATCAGCCGCCTGGCAAGTATGAATTTTTCGATGGAGTAAATGCCCTTTGCTTCAATAACCAATTGGTTATTCACCACATTCATCATTTTTATAATGCGCTCACTGCTTACCACGCCCTCAGAAACGCCCGTAAAAAAACTGTCCCTCATCAGGTAATCCAATCTGTCTATATCCAACTGACTGGAAACAAGCTGGTGCAGAAATTTCTTAGGGTATTGATCCCTGAAAATTGTGATGGCGAGTGTTAATTTGCCTTGAAACTCAAGATTCAGCTCCTCCATGAATAATTCTGAAATGTCTTCATGGTTGATTCCATGTACAATGCTCTTTTCAAGTGCATGGGAGAATGGGCCATGACCAATGTCGTGCAATAAAATGGCAATTGTAGCTGCTTCCGCCTCTTCTTCTGAAATAGCAATATCCTTGAAACGCAAAACTTCTATGGCTTCACCCATGAGGTGCATGGCACCAATTGCATGATGAAAGCGGGTGTGCAATGCGCCCGGATAGACCAGGTTCGTCAACCCGAGCTGCTTTATCCTTCGGAGACGCTGAACATACCGGTGTTCGATAAGATCAAAAATAATTTCACCCGGAATTGTAATAAAACCGTGAACAGGATCGTTTATTATCTTTCGCTTGTTTACCCGATTAGTCATTTATACCAAATGTATTAACTTTAGCTATGGAAAATAAAATTAGCATTCTTTGGGCAGATGATGAAATTGACTTACTTAAACCTCATATTTTATTTCTGACGGATAAGGGTTATCAGGTACAAACTGCCAACAGCGGAGACGTGGCGCTTGAAATGGTTAAAAAAAATAATTTTGACATTATTTTTTTAGATGAGAATATGCCTGGGCTAAGCGGTCTGGAGACCCTGACCAAAATAAAAATCAGCAGGCCTGAAACTCCGGTTGTGATGATCACCAAAAGTGAAGAGGAAAGCATCATGGAGAATGCCATCGGCTCAAAAATTTCCGATTACCTGATAAAACCTGTTAATCCAAATCAAATCCTTCTTTCACTAAAAAAAATTCTTGATAACAAAAGACTGATTAGTGAAAAAACGACTTCGGGTTACCAACAGGAATTTCACAGTATTGGAATGTCCTTAAGCGACAAACTGAATTTTAGTCAATGGTGTGAAGTATACAAAAAGCTTATCTTTTGGGAATTGGAGCTTGAAAAAAGCAAGGATCCAAGCATGGCTGAGATTTTAGTCATGCAAAAGACGGAAGCCAACAAATTGTTTGGAAAATTCGTTGAAACGAATTATTTAAACTGGCTGAATGGCAAAGAGAAGAACCCTCCTTTGCTTTCGCATACCATTTTAAAAAGCAGATTATCCCCCCTGTTGGATAAAGAAGGTCCCACCTTTTTAATGCTGATCGATAACCTGAGGTTCGATCAGTGGAAAATGATACAGCCCATTGTCAATGAGTATTACCGGGTTGCCAATGAAGAGATGTATTCCTGTATACTCCCCAGTGCAACTCAATATGCCCGCAATGCCCTATTTGCCGGACTGATGCCATCAGAAATAGAACGAATGTTTCCAAAACTCTGGCTCAATGACGAGGAAGAAGGCGGAAAAAACATGCATGAAGAAGAGCTGATGGCAGCACAACTCAAGCGCTGGGGCAAGGATGTAAAATTTTCCTATACCAAGATCACCAACCTGGCTGCCGGAAAAAAATTAGCTGAGAATATTCCTAATTTACTTCAAAACAAGTTGAACATCATTGTTTACAATTTCGTGGATATGATGTCTCATGCACGTACGGAAATGGAAGTAATACGCGAACTGGCAAATGACGAGAGTGCCTACCGGTCTATCACCGTTTCCTGGTTTGAACATTCCCCTCTTCATGACATTATCAGGCAGTTGGCTGAAAAGAAGATACGCCTTGTCATAACCACTGACCATGGCACAATTAAGGTTTCTGAAGCAAGCAAACTTGTCGGCGACCGGAATGTCAATACGAATCTGCGTTACAAGACCGGGAAGAGTATGGATTATGTAAAGAAAGATGTTTTTGAAGTGAAAAATCCTGCTGATGCATTCCTGCCAAAGCAACATGTGAGCAGTGTGTTTGTCTTCGCCAAGGAAGATTTATTTTTTGCCTATCCCAACAACTACAACCATTATGTAAGTTATTACCGGAACACCTTTCAGCATGGAGGCATTTCTATGGAGGAAATGCTGATTCCGTACATTACACTGGAACCAAGGAGCTAAAAAAAAAGAAATTCCGCCTTTTCTTTTAACCACTTTTGGATTACATTAGCAGCCTTATTCTGCAGAAAATAGTATGACTTTTACCCGTCTTTTTGATTTATTACCATACTGCCTGGAAAAATTCCCGAAATCCGATGCCCTTGCAGGGAAGCAGAAGGGTCAATGGGTAAAATACAGCACACAGGATTATCTTGAAAATTCAACAAATCTGGCCTACGGATTATTAACAATGGGCTTGAAGAAGGGAGACAAGGTCGGTCTGATTTCGAATAATTGCCCGGAATGGAATTTTGCCGATATGGCCTGCCAGATGACAGGGGCGATTGATGTCCCCATTTACCCGACCATCAGTGACCATGACCTTGAATATATTATTGGAAATGCAGAGATTAAATATTTTTTCGTTTCAGGTAAAGAGCTGCATGATAAAGTTAAACGCTGTGCCGCGCATTTTACTGTCCTGAAAGAAATTTTTTGTTTCGACAGGTTTGAAGGCGGACACTACTGGAGGGAATTACTGGAATCCGGTAAAAAAAATCCGGACGTTGCTAAGCTCGAATCTATAAAAGAGCAAATCAGGCCGGAGGATGTAGCCACCATCCTATATACTTCCGGGACAACAGGTAACCCAAAAGGCGTGATGCTTTCTCACGCCAATCTGGTAAGTCAGCTAAATGCCGTTAAACGCATGATGCCGGTGGACCAGAGGCACAGAGCATTAAGTTTTCTGCCTTTAAATCATGTCTACGAGCGTATGCTGACGTATAATTATTTTGCCTGCGGTACTTCTATCTATTACGCGGAGAGTATCGATACCATTGGGGCCAATTTACTGGAGGTAAAACCGCATGTTTTTACTACCGTTCCCCGTTTGCTGGAAAAAGTGTATGACCGTATTGTTGGCAAAGGGACGGAACTCACGGGGATAAAGAAAAAATTATTTTTTTGGGCACTTGAACTGGGTTTGCGTTTTGAAATGAATGGCAGGAATGGCCTTGTGTACAACCTGCAGTTGAAAGTAGCACGAAAATTAATTTTCAGCAAATGGAAAGAGGCCCTTGGTGGTGAAATTATAGCTGCTATGTCAGGTGGTGCAGCTTTACAGGAAAGACTGGCAAGAGTGTTCTGGGCTGCCGGAATTCCGGTATTGCAGGGCTATGGATTAACGGAAACATCCCCTGTAGTCTCTGTGAATTACCTTGATCCCGGGTGCAACCGGTTTGGAACTGTTGGACCTTTAATTGATCATGTAGAGGTCAAAATTGCTGAAGACGGGGAAATATTGGTTAAAGGGCCTAATGTGATGCTGGGCTATTACAAAAATCCTGAAGCTACCGCAGAAGCTATTGTCGACGGATGGTTTCATACAGGTGATATAGGACTGTTTGTGGAAGGAAAATTCTTAAAGATAACGGACCGGAAAAAAGAAATTTTCAAAACATCCGGAGGCAAATACATCATTCCCGGAATGATCGAAAATAAGCTCAGGGAATCCCCTTTTATTGAGCAGGCTATGGTAGTAGGTGAAAATCACAAATATGCCTCAGCACTGATTGTTCCCGCCTTTAATTATTTAAAAGATTATTGTAAAAAGCAGAATATTCCTTATACAACGAATGAAGATATGATCAAAAATGAGGTTCTTAAAAACCGGATCAGGGAGGATGTTGAAAAAATGAATACAACGCTGGCAAATTATGAAACCATCAAACGATTTGAATTATTAAAGGAAGAATGGACAATTGAAAAAGGTGAACTAACCCCAAAGTTGAGTTTGAAACGAAAAATTATTTTAACCGCTTATCAGGACCTGATCGATAAAATTTATGGTCAGGATTCTTCATTTAATGCGTAATTTCAAAGCCAATGCTAAACCAATCCTGATATGAGTAACAGAAGTATTAAAAAAGTAGCCCTGCTGGGCTCGGGTGTTATGGGATCCCGTATCGCCTGTCATTTTGCCAATATTGGCGTGGAAGTGCTTTTGCTGGATATTGTGCCTAAGGATGCTCCTGCAAGTGACAAGAAGGCGAGAAATAAACTGGTCAATGATGCCCTCCAGTTTGCGCTGAAAGCCAACCCCTCCCCTATTTATTCAAAAACATTTATCAGCCGGATTACAACCGGCAACTTTGAAGACAACCTGAAAGAGATAGCGACCTGCGACTGGATCATAGAAGTTGTAGTGGAACGTTTGGACATTAAAAAGCAGATTTTTGAAAAAGTTGAACTTTACCGCAAACCAGGAACGCTTATTACATCCAATACTTCAGGTATCCCAATTCATCTCATGGATGAAGGGAGAAGCGAGGATTTCCAAAAAAATTTCTGCGGAACACACTTTTTCAACCCGCCCCGGTATCTGAAATTACTGGAAATTATTCCTAGCCCTAAAACTTCCCCGGAGGTAGTTAGTTTTCTGATGAATTACGGTGAATTGTTTCTTGGCAAAACCACCGTTTTATGTAAAGATACTCCTGCCTTTATTGCCAACAGGATTGGAGTTTATGGTATCATGAGTTTATTCCATTTAATTGAGAAAATGGGACTTACTGTGGAGGAGGTTGATAAACTGACTGGCCCGGTTTTAGGCCGGCCTAAATCTGCCACCTTCAGAACCTGTGATGTTGTAGGACTTGATACATTAATACATGTTGCCAACGGAGTTGCGGCAAGTTGTCCAAACGACGAATCAAAGGCAGAATTCGCCATTCCAGGTTTTATTACGAAAATGGCAGAAAATAAATGGCTGGGAGCAAAATCCGGGCAGGGTTTTTTCAAGAAGGTGACGACAACTGATGGAAAATCTGAAATTCATGCCCTTGACCTGAAGACATTGGAATATAAGCCTTCAGTAAAAGTAAAATTTGCCACACTGGAAGCGACAAAACCGATTGAAAAATTAAAAGACAGGATGAAAATTCTTATCAGTGGAAAAGATAAGGCAGGAGATTTTTACAGGGCTATGTTTTTTGGTTTGTTTCAATATGTTTCCCTGCGCATCCCCGAAATTTCGGATGACCTCTATAAAATTGATGCGGCGATGAAGGCTGGGTTTGGTTGGGATATAGGGCCTTTTGAAACATGGGATATGCTTGGAGCAGGGGAATCAGTGAAAGCAATGGAAGCGGCAGGTAAAAAACCTGCGCAATGGGTTTACGATATGCTTGCAAGCGGTGCACAGGGCTTTTACAAAGTAGAAAATGGCATAAGCAAATACTATGATGTAGCTGCCAGGGTATATAAAACAATTCCGGGTACCGAGAATTTTATTATTCTGGACAATATCCGTTCAAACAAAACGGTCTGGAAAAATTCGGGCACCACACTGTGCGATATAGGCGACGGAATACTGAACCTTGAATTTCACACCAAGATGAATACCATCGGCGGTGAGGTGATAGAAGGAGTCAATCGCGCAATAGAGACTGCAGAGAAAGATTTCCAGGGTCTTGTTATTTCCAATGAAGGAGGCAATTTCAGCGCAGGCGCCAATGTTGGCATGATATTTATGCTGGCCGTTGAACAGAATTGGGATGAATTAAACATGGCCATTAAGCTTTTCCAGAATGCCATGATGCGTGTCAGGTATTCTTCGATTCCGGTGGTGGTAGCTCCACATAACATGGCGTTGGGCGGTGCCTGCGAAATGAGCATGCACTCTGACAAAGTGGTAGCCCATGGTGAAACCTATATGGGCCTTGTTGAATTTGGAGTCGGTCTTATTCCTGGCGGCGGAGGAACAAAAGAGTTTGCTTTACGTTTATCCGATGAAATACGGGAAGGAGATATAGAATTAAATTATTTCCGCAATCGTTTTCTTACAATCGGACAGGCAAAAGTTTCTAGTTCTGCGCAGGAAGCATTTGAACTAGGCTATTTGCGGGCCGGCAGAGACAGAGTTGTCGTATCCCGCAGTCTTCTTTTATCCGAAGCGAAAGCAGATTGCCTGGAACTTGCAAAAGAAGGCTACACGAAGCCGGTTCTGCGTAAAGACATTCGGGTGCTTGGAAAAACAGCCCTGGGTCTCGCCTACCTGGGAGCAGACAGCATGAAAAGCGGTGGGTATATATCCGAACACGATGTGAAAATTTCACAAAAGCTGGCTTTTGTTTTGTGCGGAGGGGATTTATCAGCACCTGCACTGGTAAGTGAGCAATACCTGCTGGATCTGGAACGGGAGGCGTTCCTGAGTTTATGCGGAGAAAAGAAAACACTCGCAAGAATTCAATCAATCATTACCGGAGGTAAAGTTTTAAGAAACTAAAAATAACAGACATGAACGCATACATCGTATCAGGTTTCAGAACAGCAGTTGGAAAAGCCACCCGTGGAGGATTTCGTTTTACACGCCCGGATGATCTGGCTTCGGATGTAATTAAGCATCTGATGGCCTCCCTGCCGAATATTGCTGAGGAGCAAGTGGATGATCTTATTGTAGGAAATGCTATGCCGGAAGCAGAACAGGGATTGAATATGGGACGACTGATTTCTCTGCTTGCTTTTAAAACAGATAAAGTTCCGGGAATGATTGTTAACCGTTACTGCTCATCTGGGCTGGAAACGATTGCGATTGCTTCTGCCAAAATACATGCCGGTCAGGCCGAATGTATCATTGCGGGTGGTGCCGAAAGTATGAGTCTTATTCCTATGGGGGGATGGAGAATTGTACCACATGCAGGTGTCGCATTGGCACACCCCGATTATTACTGGGGCATGGGCCTTACTGCTGAAGCTGTTGCGACAGAATACAAAGTATCCAGAGAAGATCAGGATAAATTTTCCTTGAACTCTCACCATAAGGCTGTTTCAGCTATTAAGGAGGGCAAGTTTAAACATGAGATAGTGCCTTTTAAAATAAGTGAAAATTATGTGGATGAGAATGAAAAGAGAAAGACAAGGGAATTGCTGGTTGAAACGGATGAAGGCCCAAGAGCGGATACTACTGTTGAAGCGCTGGCTAAATTAAAACCCGTATTTGCTGCAACAGGAAGTGTTACAGCCGGCAATTCATCACAAACATCTGACGGAGCAGCTTTTGTAATGGTTGTAAGTGAAAGATTCCTAAAAGAAAATAACCTGAAACCCATTGCGCGATTTGTATCTTATGCCGCAGCAGGTGTACCACCTCGTATTATGGGTATCGGACCGGTTGCAGCGATTCCCAAGGCATTAAAACTGGCGGGATTAAAGCAGGAGCAAATTGACCTCATAGAATTGAATGAAGCCTTTGCTTCCCAATCCCTGGCTGTCATTCGTACACTCGGCCTCAATCCGGAGATCACCAATGTAAATGGGGGTGCCATAGCATTAGGTCACCCGCTGGGATGCAGCGGTGCCAAACTTTCTGTTCAGCTCCTGAACGAATTAAAAAGACGTAAAATGAAGTATGGACTTGTCAGTATGTGCATAGGCACAGGGCAAGGTGCTGCCGGCATTTTTGAACTGATGAATTAGTCTGAATAGGACTGAACTGATCTGATTTTTTTTACTAAATTTATGTTTAAACCATTAATATAAGCGAAAATGGAAACAAAAACAAAAACAAACACTGCCATTAAAGGAGGAGAATTTCTGATTAAAGAAACACAGGCGAATGATATTTTTATTCCCGAACAATTTAATGAGGAACAATTGATGATTGCACAGTCCTGCAAGGATTTTTTTGCGCAGGAGGTGTTGCCTAATCTGGACAGAATTGATAATCAGGAACCAGGTTTAACGGTTAAATTAATGGATAAAGCTGCTGAACTTGGTTTGCTTGGCCTTAATGTTCCGGAGCAACTGGGTGGCTTTGAAAAGGATTTTGTAACCGGTATGCTGGCTACTGAAATAATGGGCACCGGTCATTCTTTTGCTGTTTCAATTTCTGCACACACGGGTATAGGGACCTTACCAATTTTATATTATGGAAACGACGCTCAAAAATCAAAGTATATTCCGAAACTTGTATCCGGAGAATGGAAAGCCTGTTATTGCCTCACTGAGCCAAGTGCCGGTTCCGATGCCAATTCCGGAAAAACCAGGGCAACACTTTCCCCTGATGGGAAACACTACATTCTGAATGGACAAAAAATGTGGATCACCAATGCAGGATTTGCAGAGATTTTTACCGTCTTTGCCAAAATTGACTCGGATGAAAATCTGAGTGCATTTATTGTTGAGAAATCTTTTGGGGGTATTACATTAAACCCTGAAGAACATAAAATGGGTATAAAAGGCAGCTCTACCCGCCAGGTCTTTTTTAATGATTGTAAGGTTCCGGTTGAAAATTTATTATCAGAGCGTCAAAACGGATTTAAAATAGCCGTAAATATCCTGAACATTGGCAGAATTAAACTAGCTGCTGCAGCTGTTGGTGCATCCAAAATGACAAGCAGTAAATCGATTCAATATGCAAACGAACGTAATCAGTTCGGAAGACCCATTTCAAAATATGGCGCTATACGGTTCAAACTTGCAGAACAGGCAATCCGTATTTTCGCTTCTGAATCAGCATTGTATCGGGCTACCCAGAACATAGAAGATGCAATTCATGCATTGGCTGCAGGTGGTATGGAACATTCAAAATCCATTTTAAAGGGTGTAGAACAATTTGCCCCTGAAGCGGCTATCATGAAGGTACATGGTTCTGAAACATTAAATTACCTGGCAGATGAAGGCGTACAGATTTATGGAGGGATGGGCTACTCAGCTGATGCGCCTATGGAACGCGCCTATCGTGATTCCCGTATCAACAGGATTTTTGAAGGCACGAATGAAATTAATCGTCTGTTGCTTGTTGACATGTTGTTGAAACGTGCGATGAAAGGTGAACTTGATCTGATGGGCCCGGCACAAAAAATTGCAGCTGAATTGATGTCCGTTCCTGATTTTGGCGGAGAGGATACTGCCCTTTTTGCTGCAGAAAAAAGTTATATCCGGAATTTCAAAAAAGCGGTACTGATGGTGGCAGGGTCTGCTGCTCAGAAACTGATGATGGAACTGGCCAAAGAGCAGGAAATCCTGATGAATATTGCAGATATGCTGATTGACCTTTACGTTTCTGAATCACTTCAGCTTCGTGTGGAAAAACTGGTATCAATCAAAGGAGAAGGTGCTGCCAGGGAACAATTAGATATTATGCGGATATTTATCAATGATGCAGCAGACCGTATATACAAAAACGGGAAAGATGCAGTCACCTCCTTTGCGGAAGGTGATGAAATGCGCATGATGCTGATGGGCTTAAAACGCTTCACCAAAACAGAAGTAGTTAATGTAAAAGAAGCACGCAGGAGAATCGCAGCTAAGCTGATTGCAGAGAACAAGTATTGTTTCTAAACTCAGAGCATAGTTTACCGGTTTCCGTTTACTGTTTTTTCTACGCTTTCCCATAGCAAGGCTGCTGTCTTATTCCAGGAGAATTTTTGTTTTCTTATTTTCCCCTTTTCAATCAGCGCTTTTCTTAAGGGCTCATCTTTAGCCAGCAAAAGCATTGCCCCTTTTATTGATTCCACAGAAAATGGATCCACCAGTAATGCCGAATCTCCTGCTACTTCAGGCATAGCTGTCAGGTTGGAGGTAATGACAGCAGTTTCACATTGAAAGCCCTCCAGAATGGGGATTCCAAAGCCTTCAAAATAAGTTACGTAAACCATTGCGATGGAGGAGGCAATGACGCGGCTTAATTCTTCCTGAGAAAGCCTGCCGGTAAAAACAACATCTCCTTTAAATTTCAGGGCATTGTAGTTGTTTTCAATTTCAGGGGTCCACCACATTTTCTCTCCTACAATAACTAACTTTGCTGACCCTGAATACATATCCTTAAACCCATCAAATGCCTGCATCAATCGGCTTATATTTTTCCGGGGATGCAGGGCTCCTACAAACACAAAATAGTCAGCTCCGTTTGTATATTTTCCTTTGATGGCTTCACGTTCAAGTGAAGCTACGGGTCCAAACAATTCATTGACTCCATCATATACAATATCAATTTTTGAGGGAGTTATTCCAAATTCATTGACAATGTCATTTTTTGAAAAGGCCGAAACAGTCGCAAGCCGGGTCGCCTTATGCGCATACTTTGGGAAAAAATAATTGTAGTATTTCCGTTCCATAAAAGGAAGGTCTTCCGGATGATGCCGGAAATTAATATCATGGATTACGCCCAATTGTTTTGTATCCGTTCTCAGAGACAGGTATCCATCCGGAGATAAAAACAAGTCCGGCTTCAGATCTTTCAGCAAATGAGTTACTGAAAACTCAAACCATAAATAATATAGAAACGGATGCCGGGCCTGTGGCGATAAAATAACAGGCGTGATATTATCTGAAAAAATAAAATCCTCCTCAAACTCCCGGTCAAATACAAAAATAAAGTGGTCTTGAGGATGATCGCGCGTAATTCGCCTGAGTGATTCATACGTGAACCATCCAATCCCTTCCAGCTTGTCCTTTATCAGCAATCTTGTGTTTACAACAATTTTCACCGGCACAAGGTAAAAAATAATCGTAAATTGCATCCCCCATTTGTATGCAAAAGAAATTCATTACAAATCTCGCTCTTGTACTTTGCCTGAATCTCCTGATCAAGCCGATATGGATTTTCGGTATCGACCGTGTAGTTCAGAATACGGTTGATCCGGCAGATTATGGGGAGTATTTTGTCCTGTTTAATTTCTCCTTTCTTCTTAACATTCTGCTTGATTTCGGCATTACCAATTTCAACAACACCAACATAGCACAGAATAATCACCTGCTTACCAAACATTTTTCGAGCCTGGTGGCATTAAAGCTGGTTTTAGCAATCATTTATATTCTGACCACCTTAATCTGCGGGTACATAAATGGTTATGATACCCGCTTAACAAAACTATTGTTAATACTGGGATTCAACCAATTTCTGATAACGTTTATACTTTACCTGAGATCCAATCTGGCAGGACTTCACCTGTTTAAAACAGACAGTGTAATATCCATACTGGACCGGCTCATCATGATCGTTATATGCGGGACATTGCTCTGGGGTCATGTGACTGATCATAAAATGGATATCATGACTTTTGTTTATACTCAAACCGGGGCCTATTTACTTACTGCTATCATTACTTTTGTAATTGTTCTTGCTAAAACACATACGTTTAAGCTGACCTGGAACCGGCCATTTTCGATCATGATTCTTAAAAAGAGTATTCCCTATGCCATACTTGTTTTACTTATGACCTTTTTTAACCGTATTGACAGCGTGATGCTCTTCCGGATTCTTCCGGCATCGGGAATAGACGATCAATTTGGTAAGTCCGGGGCTGTTCAAGCCAGTATTTATGCACAGTCCTATCGTTTACTGGATGCAGTGAATATGTTTGCCTTTCTTTTCTCAGGTTTATTATTACCTATGTTCTCCAGAATGATCAAATTCAGGGAGTCGATTGAACCTTTGGTAAAACTTGCATTTACTTTATTGATTACTCCTGCAATTGTAATAGGCATCGGGTGCTGTTTTTACAACAGGGAAATAATAGAAATGTTATACATTAAACATGCTGATCAGTCAGAAGATGTTTACCATATGTGTGTTGATCAATCCGCTTCTGTCTTTCGATTATTAATGTGGTGTTTCATGTGCCAGTCGATGTCCTATATTTTTGGCACTTTACTGACGGCCAATCGAAACCTAAAAGAATTAAACCTGCTTGCAGCAGGTTGCATGATCCTGAATATTACACTTAATATTGTTCTCATTCCTCATTTACTGGCATTTGGGTCCGCCATCTCAGCACTTGCTACTCAATTTTCCATGGCACTCGCCCAAATTCTGATTGTACAGCGAAAATTCAAATTCCGCATCAATTACAGGTTACTTCTCACCCTTGCTGTGTTTACAACCGGCGTTATTATTGTTAATTATTTTAGTATCAGTTTTCATTACGATAACAAAAAATGGTTCATTAATTTTGGAGCTATGGTAGCTATTTCAATAATCTGGGCATTCTTTACACGATTAATCAGTATAAAGTCAATGTTTCGCTTGTTAAAGTACGGATAGAGTCCTAATTTGCGCCCTAATTCTTGTACTTTAGCCCACATCCTATGGAAAATTCAGAAAATCAAGGTAATACGGTTCTTTTTGATTCGAGTCATGTACTCATTTTCATGTACACAAACCGGAAACGTTTGATTATTGTAGCCACTGTTGCTGCAATTTTATCAACGATTGCATCTTACCTGATGGAAACCAAGTACAAGTCCACAGTAATCATGATTCCAACGACCACCATTTCCCTGTCGAGTACGTTCAAAAAAGATGGAGAGGATATATTAAAATTCGGAGAAGAACGTGAGGCTGAACAAATGATACAGCTGTTAGCTTCGGATGCCGTGCGGGAGCATATCTGCACAAAGTACAACTTAATGAAGCATTATAAATTAAGCGAATCGAGCCCCTATAAAAAACTCTATCTGCGCCTCGAATTTGAGGACCGGATATGGTTCAGCAAAACCCCATCAAGTGCAGTTGAAATTGACGTAATGGATAGTTCCCCAGATACAGCTGCTGCGATAGCAAATGACATTGCCGGATTGGTGGATTCAGTTAAGAATAACCTGCAGAGAGAGCGGGCAACCCAATATTATCAGATTATTGAAAATGAATATTTAACGGAAAAACAGCTTGTTGAAAAACTACAGGATTCCCTGCGTATTTATACCTCTCAGGGAGTTTTTGATTATGAAATTCAGTCTGGCATTATTTATAAACAATATGCAAAAGCTATTGCTGCCAATAATTCCAATGGCATGCAGCAACTGGATACGAAGTTAAAATTCATTGCCCAGAAAGGCTGGGAGTATGTTGCATTACGTGATTATTGCTACCACGAACGTAATCAGCTATTTGCTTTGAAAACAAAGTGCGATCTGGCAAAAATAGATGTGGGACGCTTTCTTTCCTTTAAATATATGGTCAATCCCGGAGTGGTTGCTGAAAAACGCACTTCTCCTATTCGCTCACTGATTGTATTAACTTCCACCCTGGCATCTTTACTTCTTGCAATTGTCATTCTGTTGGCGATGGAAAAATTCAAGACCATCAGGGTGAGGTTGTAAATGCCTGTAAATACGAATGCTGACCGGAAAGAATAGTGCAGGATATTATATAGTCAGCCTTTCATTCATTTGCCTGAATTTTTTCTATTTAACAAAGGGCATTTTCTATTTTAACTTTTTACCCCTGATTTGCCTTTTTGTTCTGGCAGCACTGTTTGCCATGGACAAACTCTTTCTGATGATCGTATTCTTCACCCCGCTTTCTTTGTCCCTGGGCGATTTCCTTAACACCAATTCTCATACTGATTTAACTTTTCCAACAGAACCCCTTTTATTTGGCATTTTATTGTTGTTTGTTTTTAAGTTGCTAACCGGTTATAGATTGGACAAGAAACTGATAAAGCATCCGGTCACACTCGCCATACTTTTTAACTTATGCTGGATTGCTATCACTGTCATATTCAGTACCATGCCACTCATTTCTTTTAAATTCCTGGTAGCGAGACTTTGGTTTGTGATCCCTTCATTTCTGGTTGCTACACAGGTTTTTAAAAACAAAAAAAACATGAAGCGTTTTGTCTGGTTATATGTCATTCCGCTGACAATTGTTGTATTCTATACTATTTACCAACACGCTAAGTATAATTTCGCAGAACATCCTGCGAACTGGGTTGTAAAACCATTTTACAACGACCACACTTCGTATGGTGCAATGCTGGCGCTGTTCATACCTGTATTGGCAGGGTTTCTGTTCTTAAAAAACTATTCTCTTGCCTATAAAGCAGCGGCCCTTTTATTTCTGCTTATTTTTCTAGTCGCTACTATATTGTCCTTTACCCGCGCAGCATGGGTTAGTTTAGCGGTCGCTTTGCTATTCCTGATCCTGTTACTCTTCAGAATCCAGCTAAGGACTATTTTTATCACACTTATTGTTGCTGCCGGAATTTTCTTACTTAATCAGGATAAGATTATGATGAGCCTTGAGAAAAATAATCAGGATTCTTCCGACAACCTGACGGAACATGTGCAATCTATTTCAAATATTTCTACTGATGCCTCCAACAAAGAACGCATCAACCGCTGGAACTGTGCCTTCCGTATGTTTAAGGAGAAACCCGTTTTTGGATTCGGACCCGGAACGTATAGTTTTCAATATGCCCCATTCCAGGTAATAAAGGAAAGGACAATTATCAGTACAAACCATGGAGACGGTGGAAATGCGCATAGTGAATACATTGGTCCCCTTGCCGAATCCGGGCTGATTGGTTCCTTAAGTTATATTCTTATTGTTGTGCTTGTTATCATCAAAGGGATGAAATTGTATTACCGGCTGGAGGATAAAGAACTAAAACTACTTACCTGCATAATTTTACTTGGATTAGTTACTTATTTTATTCATGGATTTATGAATAATTTCCTCGATACGGACAAGGTCTCTGTTCCGTTCTGGGGATTTATTGCCATGCTTGTTGCCATCGATGTTTATCACTCACCTGAACCTGCAGCTAAATAAGGCAATATCATCCACATAAGGCATCTTACCTTTATGCTCGATTAATTCGTGAACAATACGTTTGTTCAATTCCTTCATGGTTAATGAAGGGAAATTAAGCAACAGGTCGTTTAATGTTTTAACACCAAATTCCTCCCCCTGTTCATCTTCCAGTTCCACTACCCCATCCGTATAACAAAGGACAAGATCATTAGGGTTCAACAGGACTACCCCTTCTTTAATGTTCATTATTTCATCCAGCATCCCTAAACCTGTGCAACCCAGACGAAGCTGCATGGTATTCGTTCCGCTAATTAATAAGGGTGGGTTGTGGCCTGCATTGATGTAATTAAGTGTATGTGTTTTTTCATGGTAACGGGCTATAAAAAAAGTGATAAATTTCTCACCTTTCGCATTTGCCATTACTTTTTTATTCAATTCACGCACCAGGTCAGTCAGGGATTTGTGCATATGCAACAGCACCCGCAGATTAGCCTGAAAATTGGACATGAGCAGAGCCGCAGCTACTCCCTTTCCGGATACATCCCCCATACAAAAAACAACTTCATTTTCATTCAGACGGATAAAATCATAGTAATCTCCGCCGACCTGCTGGTGAGGCAGGTAAATCGCAGCCATTTCCATTTTTTCATCATTCGGCAGGGAACTTGGAAATAACATGGATTGCATTTCAGAAGCCAATTCCAGTTCCTTTTTAACAGCAACCTGCCGCAGGTTCTCTTTTGCCAGTTTCTTATTTTCGATCGCCACGAAGATAATATTGGCCAAAGTCTGAATAAAAGGCAAGTGCTTAATGGCAGGACTAACGGCTACCTTGTCTTCTTCCAGATCGCCCAATAAAATATATGCGAGGGGAGTTGTTTTATGGAATACAGGGACGACAATTTCAAAAGACTTATTTAATGCTTCAGACGAAAACTGAATAGTGGTGATCTCACTTATATTCAAAAGGTATTTCGCAACATCAATCTGATTGTATTCACTCCCTACTCCATATTTTAGGATACAACTCCACTTCTCATCTTCGTTCGCGAACAGAACAAGCTTCCCAATATTGAGTTCACTTCTCAAAAAGTCTTCAAATATCTTGAGAAGACCTTCCTTGGACAGATTGTTATTGATCGCTTTTGTTACCTCAAGCAACAAATTCAGCTTTAGGTCCTTATATTTAACTGACAATGATTGCGACGAAATCTTTTTAATCATGATTTTCGCTTTATACTCCTTTTTCGAGTTTTTTGAGTCTTTCAATTAATGCCGGAATTCCTTTAACAAGGACCAGTTCCTTCATTTTTTCCCGGGCTTCTATCGCCGGGCTTCCGAAATAGGTTTTTCTGCCCTCCAAAGATCCTGTTAATCCGGATTGACCGAGGACGATAGCTCCTTTTCCTATCAGCAGATTACTTGGAACTCCAACCTGACCCCAAAGAGTAACGTCATCTTCTATTATTACCATTCCTGAAATCCCGACATGGGCGGCAAAAAGGCACCGTTCCCCAATGACGGTATCATGCCCAACCTGAACATGATTATCAATTTTAGTCCCCTTCCCGATAATTGTATCTGCGGAAACCCCCCTGTCAATTGTACACAATGCACCAATCTCCACGTCATCCTTAATAATTACTCTCCCACAGGAAATCATTTTGTTGAATTTATCCGGTTTCCTTTGATAATAAAATGCGTCTGCACCAATAATACTACCTGCGTGTATAATAACATTGTCACCGATGATGCAATCATTGTAAATCACTACATTGGGATGAATGATGCAATTATCACCAATGATGACATCATTCCCCAGATAAACGCCAGGCATAATATGTGTATTTAAACCAACCTTTGCGGAATCGCTGACCGATTTTGCAGAATAGACAGCAGGTTTAAACCAGGATACTAATATATTATAATCCCTGAATGGATTATCAGAAACCATTAAAGCCTTACCGGGAGGACATTCCACTTCTTTGTCTATCAGAATTGTTGTCGCATCAGATGAAAGAGCTTTTGCATAGTATTTTGGGTGATCTACGAAAACAATATCCCCTGCCTCCACCCTGTGAATCTCGTTAAGACCAGTTACGACCTGATCCGGAGAACCTATGATCCTGGCATGGATAATAGATGCGATGTCTTTTAATTTATATGTCCGGTTGAGTCTCATAAGGATAATACTTCAAGCATTTTCAATAATTCAGGGTTTAGCCTGTGTATGTGTTTAACCGCCTGTTCAAAAGGAGTGTAAGTTATTTCTTTGTTAACTATTCCAACCATTACGCCTTGTTTTGATTTCATCAGCGCATTGACTGCTTCATATCCCATACGGCTGGCATTTACCCTATCCATGCAGCTTGGTGTCCCACCACGCTGAATGTGTCCCAGAATGGTGACACGAGCTTCATATCCCTTTACTTTTGCAGTTACTTTTTCAGCAATTTCAAACGCGCCACCTGCTTTATCTCCTTCCGCTACAATAATAATTTTGGAAGACTTTTTCCGCTTTACATTTTGAAGTTTCTCAATTAAAGCTTCGATATTGGTCGGAGATTCAGGCATAAGTATTGCCTCGGCCCCAACCGCAATACCACTTCTCAAAGCTATGAGTCCTGCATCTTTTCCCATGACCTCCACAAAAAATAACCGGTCATGTGATTCCGCAGTATCCCGGATTTTATCCACCGCCTCTACTACTGTATTGATAGCAGTATCATAACCGATTGTCATATCCGTTCCAACCAGATCATTATCAATTGTTCCCGGAAGGCCAATGACCGGGAAATTAAATTTAGTACCTAAATCCCTTGCTCCCCTTAAAGTTCCATCCCCTCCTATTACGATCAATCCATCAGCTTTAAAAGCCTTCAGATTCTTATGAGCCCGGCTCATTCCCGCCTCTGTAACAAAACGAGCACTCCTTGTTGTTTTCAGGATTGTTCCTCCCCGCTGAATGATATTAGCAACTGATGAAGCCTGAAGTTTTATAAACTCATTATTAATTAAACCTTCATACCCATGCATGATGCCAAGTACTTCCAGCCCATGATACGCTGCAGATCTTACTACAGCCCGAATAGCGGCATTCATACCGGGAGCGTCCCCGCCGGAAGTCAGTAAAGCAATTCTGGACAAGCTCTTTTTCATAGCGGGCACTTATTCCGATTTTTTCAAAACCTTTACACTGCCTTTTTCGACGATGACTTTATCTCCTGAACAGATTGATTTATATTGGATTTCCCAATTGTAGTCACCCGGAAGAACCTCCTTACCATTATAATTACCATCCCATTCTTTTCTGCGGTCATTGGATTCAAAAATAAGTTTACCCCGGTCAGTTAGTATTTTCAAGTTAAAAAAGGTAGCACCATTTAAAATAAAAGCAAAACGATCATTAAACCCTCCCTTATTCGGTTTAAACTGCTTGACCGCAATAACCACTTTAGCTTTATTTGCAAAAGTTACATTTATACTATCCGATTTAATACAAATGCCATCACTAACTGTAACTGCATAGATTCCACTTGCCTTGGCTTCACAAATTTGAGTAGTGGCGCCTGTAGACCATTTATAACCAAGACCCGAATTACCACCATCTAGCTTAAAAATTTCCCCGCAAACAGTTGTATCCCTGCCCAGATTAAGTTCAATTGGTTTACGGAATTTTATCTTTACAGAATCCGTAACACTTTCTGTTGCGCTACTCACTTTAACAGAATAAACACCGGATTTGAAAACGGTGATTTTTTGCTCTGTCTGGCCAGTTGACCATAGGTAACGGGCACCCGGATTTTTTGCGTCCAATACCAATCGCTTGTCACATATCGCTGTGTCATTACCCAGTTTGAGCCGGAGGTTATGATACTCCAGAATGAAAAAATCGGGCAAGCCGAAAGTGCTGTATTTCCCTTTCAGATGGAGCGCATTTTTTTTAAAACCGCATAACTTCCCATTGGCATTGGGGTTAGAAATCACATCAAGGTATTGTCCAAGTTTTGCAATGTATAATTTACCATCCGGACCAATCTGCATGGCTCCAAATCGTGTGCTGTCATTCCGGGAGACACGAATAGCAGTCCCTGCAATGTCCTTTTCTTTCAGGTTGTACTGGACTACACCTGCCCCTCCGGCCTGATAGGAAACATACAGTTTGCTGTTATCCGGAGAAAAACTGACTCCATAAGCATTGCCTGCACTTGGCAGTAACTGCTGGTTGGAAACATTTCCGGTTTGATTATTAAAATCAAACAATTCAATCTCCTTATCCGGTATATAACATATGGCCTCCGCCAGTTTTGTCCCGTCCGGTGATCCTTTCAAATAGCCGATAGATTCAGAATTATTTTTGGATCCAACGTCCTTGTGCAGGGAACCTACCTTGGAAATTATAGGGTCTCCTATCCCTTTGTTATCAACTGAATAACAATAAAATGCGTCGGAATTCCATTGGTGAACAATGACCCACCAACCCTTGCCGTTTCGTTGTTTAACCGCGGTCAGCTTTTCAGTTACCGGGCTTAACAATCGTTGATTTTTTACAGTTACTGCACCAAGGCCTTTGTTCAAATCCATATCAATAACAGAATAACAAAACCCTTTTGAACCCGCAAGTTCATCCGTAGTAAAGAAATAATACTTCTTTGCCTCTCCCGGCATCTTTAAAATCAGGCAGGATTGTGTGGAAGAGTTTGCTCCGGAAAGCCCCGTTCCATTCAACATAACCAGGTGGTTTCTATCCCATATCGTTACCCCGTCGGAATAAAATAAAAGCCTGCCC
>JABDEY010000030.1:0-1258 GCA_013286805.1 Bacteroidota bacterium
TTTTATCGAACATCTTTTTTTCGTAGAGCACCATCAAATAATTACCATCTTTATCAGCATGTTTGCTGTCGGGTAATTTTATTAAACTATTTTCATTTTTATATTTTGTTCTTATGCTTTTTATTACTGGTAATGTTTTCCCTTTTTTGCTTTTGGTTTTATCCTGATTGGGAGTATAAGAATATATAGGATATGCTTTCATCGCTTTTTCAGAAAACGGTTTAAGAGAAACATCATTTTCGCTTTTAATCTTTTTTACGAATTCAAACCGTTCATTTAAATGTTTGTGCTGGTTTATTTCATAGATTTTATTAAGGTCATCTGCTTTTTCAAAGGCATAAGATTCAGTGCTGCCATTCTTGGACATTAATAATGACCGACTGACAAAAACATTTTCTTTATTAAAACCTTGATTAATAGGTTTCTTTAATTTTCCATAAAAAGTTTCTTTGTGCAATGACCCTTGAGGTGCGTATGTCACATCATTAATTATAGTGTTTTTTGTTTTAATTCTATTTATTCTCTTTTTAATAAGAGTTTGCTTCTCGCTATGGCTGACGAAAATATTTGAAATAGATAGTTTCAATTCTGCATAGTTGAAATTCTTTTCAATTTTCTCTCTGAAAGGTAATTTGTTGCTTTCTTTTAAGGCGTTAGCTGTACTTAATGATTTAATTATTTTAGGAGAGCAACAGGCGGTTAGAAATGCGTCAATGGCGTGATGTCGATGGTCGCTGCGATCTTTCTTTCCAGACTTATTTCTGAATTCCTCGAATGTATTGATACCTTCATTCCAGTATAATAAATCATTATTAGTCTCAGCTATGTATCTTTTTAGTTCCTGGTTTTCTGATAATTTATCCCATTCAATTTTAAAATCGGTGGTATTATGCTTTTTTTTATACCATTCTAAGAAATCTTTTTTAATTGTGAAATATTGTTTGTAATAATCGTCAATATTTATTTTATAATCTTCTTCATATTTGATTTTATCCAACAGGTTCGATAAGTGCCAATCCTTGTTTCTTAATTCCGCAGTTGCATAGCCATTTGTAAATTGAACATTTTTACAAACCTCCTGCATTTTTTTTCTTGTGTATTTAGCGATGTAAGAGGTGTTACTTAGTTGTTGATTTAAAAATCCATCATTAACTTTTTCGGCTAAAAATTGCTTTTTCTTGCTGTCTGAAAAATTGTGGTGTTGACGTTTGCTGGTAATTCGTTCTTTAAATTTGTATAATTCGGAGCTTCCTTTTTT
>JABDEY010000030.1:1268-25449 GCA_013286805.1 Bacteroidota bacterium
GTATTCTAATGGGGTCATACTACCCTTTTCGGTATTGATTGCTCTAAAAGTTAACGTTTTGTTATTAAAAGAATTATCTAAGCTTCTACTTAAAGGAATTATATGTTCAATTTCTATTTCTGAACTAAAACAATCTGTTAAGTTTATAGTTTTTCCGGTATAAGGGCACAAGCGGCCACATTCGAGCCATAATTTATGTTTTATCCTATCTTCGTTTTTTGTAATTTTTGAAAAAGTATTAAACTCTTTAACAAATACTTTATCCTCTTCATTCATATTCATTTGAAGCCATAATTCATATTTGTTAATCAAACCATCATATTTTTGGATGTCTTTTGTAAAACCTAATTCCGTTTTTTTTGAAGTTAAAAATTGAGCGTACTGTTCTCTGAGTTTATCTTGCTCTGAGTTTTTCCTTCTTTCATTCTCTCTTTCTTGTCTGGGTTTTCGGAGTTGCCTTGTAGATTCAATTCGGATTTCAAAATTGTTTTTGTCTATTTCATTTTTGTATCTATCAACCAGAGCATTTACTAATTTAATTGTTTTAGATAATGCCCTTTCTACTACAGGATTTCTCAATTCCTGATATAAAAGTTGAGATATTTTTTCTTTTAATTGTATTTTTTCACCTACAGTATTGTCATCGTTGATATATCCCCTGCCTGCTACTTTTAATGCCTCATGTTCATTTAAGCCTTTTCGCATTTCCGGTAAAATAGCTTTGAGCACTTTACTTGAATAGGAAGCGTAATCAGGTTGCAATCCCACTTCGATAAGTTTATTTACTTGCTCTATTGAAAAGCCCCATTTTGTGGGTTCAGTTAGTACGCATTTCAGCCATTCATTTTCTTTAAACAAACCATCTTTTGCAATGTAAAGGTGATGCCATAATTGAATCAATTTGCTTTCTTCTATTTCAGTCTTGTCTGTTTTGTTAACTTGCCGCTTTACTATTGTGTTTTTCAATTTATTAAATTCAGTTTCTCCTAATGCTTCATAAAAAGATGAATAAGTAATATTGCCAGTTACTCTATTATCGGTCTTGTCATCACCTGCAACACCTTCATCTGCTTTGTCTATATGAAAATCGTAGTCATCAGAGTTTTTAATAAATTCTTTCTCCTGCAAAAGTTTTCCAAACCATTGTTTCTTTTCTGTTTTTGCTTTCTTTGTTTCATTTAGATAAATTTCTTTATTGTTCATTAGAAATTCGGCAAAAATGGGAAGCCATTCTTTCTTAAGAGGGGCTTTAAAAACAGATTCTTCGGTAGATGAATAATTTATCTGATGTAATTTTTGCCAAACCCTAAACTCCTGGAATAATGGGTGACTTTTGGGACAAGCTTTTCTGGCTTTCTTTCTCCATATCCTATTCTCCTTTGTTTTTTCTATTCCTTCTTCAATAATATTTGATTTAACTATTTCATATAATCCCCTCTCAAATTGACAATTTGAAACATATTTTTTTTGAGACTTCAGGGGACGTTGGTAATAAATGCAATAATCGCGAATATGCCAATAATTAGTTTTTCTAAACTCTTTTAATGTTTTAATTCTTTCAATGTAGGGTAATCCTAAAATTTTATCAAATTCTTTTTTACTTCCGGTAAATATTTCAGGATAGTATTTTCTTTGTGCTTCCCAAATTTTATCAAATTCATCCAAATACATTTTTCGTTCCGTTGGTCTGCCGTGATGTCTTCTAATACCGTTGCTATTAAATAATGTGAGTTCTCCATCAATATATGCTCGTTCATCTATCGGCTCATTGAAATTGTGCCATTTGTTTTCGGCAAATAGTTTATTCGCTTTTTCATGCATCATAAAAAAATATTGCCCAATCGTAATAGCATTATTTTTACTCATGAACCCCTCTAATTCTTTAATGCCTTTTTTAATAATGCCAGTTTCCTTATCTTCTTGAGGATTTCTTGCATTGCTTTTAAAGCCTCTGTATTTGTTTAAAAGCATAAAAATTCTGCCAATTTCCTGAAGTGGTATTTTTATTTCTGGATTTATTGCCTCTGCTCTTAATTTGTAAAGCTCATATGATTGCCCTTTCCCTTTTAATTTATTATATTTAGAATAGTCAGGGAACATTTTAAGTTTTTTTAATATAATGGTTAAATTTTCTCTTCTTAGTTTAAAACGATAGCGCATTCTGCTTGCGCCCCTATATGCACGTCTTTGTTCATTCTTTGTTTTTTCTTTATTGTTTTTATCATCAACAATAGTTCCGATCGGAAATATGTGAACTCCGGTTTTAGTGATCTCATTGGAGCCATCCTCAAATTCTTTTAAAAGGCACCATCCTAAGGAGTTTGTTCCTATATCTAATCCAATAATATGTTTAAATTTCATGTTGTCTGTTCGGTTTTGAAATAATTATTACATTTGTAGCGAAAGCTTATCACAACAAGGATTATTCCTTAGGCGATTAAGCCCTGCCCTTGGTTCGTCCCGGGGCTTTTTTATTTTCGCTAATCCGTATTAAAAATAGTCAATTTATTAAGGGATTGAATATTTCCCAACCATTTAGGTCATATCCTTTCTCGATTTTGTTCTTATTGTACCTCCAACTGCCGTCTTTAGGGATAACAATACCACCAATCGTTGATTTTTTCAGATTATTCCTTGAAATGATGTAATCATTCAGCGCATTATGCTTGGCGACCATATCCGGGTCGGAATTTTCAGTTTTGGGGTCAAATAGGCCTATAGTTCCATTGGAAAAGAGAATTACTATATCGACGAAAAATAAAGCACTTTGGTTTTTTGTATTGATATAGGGAACGGCAAAATCGGATTTGCTACCTACTCCGTTCTTGTACCACCATATAATTTTCTTTTTGCATTTTTCTAAATAGTTGATAAACTCAAATTCGTTTTTACTATCCGAAAAGAAGCCTGTATTCTGGCGCAAAAATAAAGGATCGAGGATAGCTTTCTCAACATCGTATTCCGCATACAGGTTATTATAAATGCAAAATTCCGGGACTTCCCATAGATATTCAATTACATCGGTAGTTTTCGATTTGCCTTTTACCTCCATTATGCGGACATATTCATCCCTTGCCAGGTTTAAAAGATCCGTAAAGGCTTGTTCATTATGAAGAATTATTTTATAAACATCCTTTTCTCCTAATCCTAAGTATTCTTCAAACATGAGTTTTAAATGATATTTAATTCGCTCCCAGGAACCATCTTTTTGAAAATCCCCACAATTAGTTAAGCAGAAAAGATTGAATAATTGTTCCAATTGGTAGGTAGTTTTCGCAAATTTGGCTTTTTGTTTCACCTCGGTAGCCCCTTCTTGAGTAACATCAATCATTATATCTGTTGGAATGTTGATCTCAATATCGTTTGCCTCCATAGCCATTGACAGAGAGGCCATTTTGTCTTTATTCGTGAAATAAAATGAATCACTATTTTCAGCTTCCTTTTTGATGCCAAACATTTTTTCGCCAGTAGTAAAAAGGGCTTCACGGAAATGTAACCCCAGGCGATTTCGTATTAATGTGTTCTCCTTATAGTAAGAAGTCAGGTTAAGATTGTTATAAATGGGCTTTCTAATGGATTTGTTGAAAGTTAAATAATCCATATCAGCAGCAACAATTTCAATTAAGTCCCTTTCAAGGTTAGTATAGACATAACCAATGTTTAACGAATCGTCTGAATAATGCTTCTGTTCCGGCATCCGTAGAATTCGCCCTAATGTTTGCACCGTAAAAGTTTCCTGCTTCATTTCCCTGTATATTAATAATACAGATGCTCTTGGACAATCCCATCCTAATGCAATGGCTTGTTTAAATAATAATACGTCAACAACATTTTCGTCCTTTGCAATATCCTCCAGATTGATTTTTTCATTGCTTAGCCATACCGCAAGGCGGTTGTTTTGTTGGGTGATCCCTTGTATTTGCAGATGATCAATTACAAATTGTTTTATTTCATTATCGGATTGAGTTAATTTTTGAATATCGGACGGTAGCTGGATTAATAGGAGAGGATTAATATTTGTCCCGGCAATCCGGTATTTTTCTGCAAGTTCTTTTCTTTTATTCAAGGCTTGCTGAAGTAGCACCAGGTTTGCATCCCGTTCACCCTGCACGATACCTTCCAGTTTAGGATTGAGGCTGACCCCTTTTTTAATCATTTGTTCCTTCACTACATCTGCCCTGTGAATAATAACCTGATAATCTGAAGGAATAAGTGGTGTTGCCGTAACATCAATTTCTATTTTTACATCGAGTTTTGCTAACAAAATTTGTGCCTTTTCCCCCTTCGTTCCAAATAAGTGAGCTTCATCTAATATGAGAATTATTTCCGTTCCGTTTTGTTTAGTATTTTTAATGTAGGCGTGTAAATTTTTATCATTTTCATTATCTGCTATGAACACGTTATCCTCGCTGCTGACTGATTGCCAGTTTAGAAACAACAGCTCATTCGGCTGTAATTTATCCTCGGTAATTTCCTCAAATTGGATTGTATGAATATCCTTTGTTTCTTCGAAAAAGTTGTGCAGACTGTGGTAAGACTGTAAATGTAAGGCGTTGGGAGCAATCCAAATGTATGCTATGTCACGATTAGCAATTTCATATTTATTAGGTAATTCATTGGCCAAATCCTGCAACAAACAAGCTATTGTAACGGTTTTACCTGATCCCGTCGGAGCTTTGAAAATAATTTTATTGCGATTATTTTGTTCACCAAGCAAATGAAAAATATGAGATTTTAATTGCTGTAATGCTTTTGTCCGGTATTCAAGGTTCTTTAATTTCATAAATTATGTTGAAGGAATTAAATAGATAGGTTTATGAATGAGTTGCTCTCTTCTTCTACCGATGTTCGCATCTTTTTCGGTAATACGTGCTGATAGGCTTTGTATATAGCATCTGGTAAGCAACAAAGCTCAATCTTGTCCAAAACTTCATAAAAATCTTCGGTATATGGGTCATGTTCTTCGGAGAAAACATAAATTTTGATTTTGGACTTGTTTGACAGTCTTTGAATCAATTCCACAGCTTTGGGAATCGCAATATCATCGAATACCACAATAAGAAACAGGGCAGCCTCATTGAAAATCCTAATATTTTTTGCTCCTTTTATTTCAGTGTAACAATTTTCTTTTATCCGTAATAAATCGGTAGAAAGTTGTATTAATTGGCGCTTGTTTTTCAAGGTATGTTCACGTCCAACAAAATTCGTCCTGAAATAGCGTAAGTTGTTGCTTGCAAAACCTTCTGTTTTTTCTCCTTTTGGGTTAGTATAGCCGCAGATTACCCTTTTATTTCGTTCGTATGTTATTTCTTCACAGATGTTATTTTCATTATTAGTCACTAATATACATTGACGTTTACCCCCGTCAATGTCATTGCATTCCATTGTTGCATGCATTGTTGAGCCTGAGCCTGCAAAGAAATCAAGAATCAGCGCGCTGGAATTATTTTTACATCCTGACATTTCAATGATTTTCTGAAGGAATGCCAAGGGCTTTTTACCATTCCTAAATTCAATACCTCCTTCATATCCTGCACTATTAAAATCTTCTTCAAAATCAAAATAATTTGGATATGGTACTTCCTTTGTATCCTCTATATCTACTGGAATACCCTGAAAGTAATCTCCATTAACTCTCTTGTCCGATTTAGGAGTAATAAAATAGCGGTGTCCAGTACCATCATTTCCCATGTCAGGAACCTTAAACAGAAAGCCTTTACCCTCATTCTTTTCAAGATATTTCATATAAAATCTTCCACTGCTATTGCCTTCTTTTATGCTCCCCCGTATATTTATTTTCTTTAAACCTGTTTTTGAAGGGGGGGATTTTATTACTTCATATTCACCCGGCTGAAATACATGAACTATTTTTTTGCCACAAACAATCGTTTTGGGCTTCTTTATAAGTTCTTTTACTTGATATATGTAGTCTGCAATCGAGGAGTTATCGCGTATTCTTTTTGTGGTTTTGTGCTTATCGCTTTTCCTGTACATTAATAGATACTCGACAACCTCATGAAAATCTTTATCCCCCTTTAATATCCTGTCTTCATGTCTTACTTTAATTGTAAACGTTGCTAAATAGTTATCTCTGAAAAGTTCATCACATAATAACTTCAACTGGCACAGTTCCTCTTCGTTAATTGACAGGAAAATTACGCCGGTTGATTTTAGTAAGCGTTTAGCGAGCTTTAACCGCTTGTTAATGAAGGAAAGCCATTTACTATGACGATAAGCATCCTGTTTGTCAACATAGCTGTCATTATATTTAAAATCTTTACTTCCAGTATTATACGGAGGGTCTATATAAATAAGATCAATCTTGTTTTCATGAGTAAAACAAAGACTGGTTAAGGCGTGTAGGTTATCGCCCTCAATTAAAATATGATTCGGAACGTTTTTATTTATTTTATTGATTATCGCTTTACTTTCATCCTCGGCCAATACAGGGAGTTTGTCTAATAATTCTAATTCAGCGTTTTCGGTTTTTTCTTCCCAAACTAAACCGTAACGTTTGTTATGGTTTAGTAATTCAATTAATTCGGTTTTTTCTTCAAGGCTAAAGAGGGTACTGTCCTTGATTTTTTTAAGGATTTCAGGTTTATTCATATTGATTTTTTGGGGTAAGGCCAAAAAATCAGCGTGAGCTAATTGCGATACTTGTATTCTGCGGGAGTCGAAGCCCGTACCTACAAAGTAAAGCAACGCCCACGCCTTTGCGTGAACGTTTGCTAAACCTCCCTGTAGGTATTTTGAATTTTCGACTTTTCAGAATACAGGCTATTTTGCTAAACGCTAATTTTTATGTGTTTTCCGTTTTTTTTATTTCATTAGTTTTTGTTAACCATACAAATATATGATTTTAGAAATTTTATCATATTTACGAGTAGTTTTTCTTGTAAGCCCTAATTGGAGAGGTATAAAGGTTCCATTTTCGCTCTGAATTGCTGAAAGTTGGAGCTTATTCGGCTTTTGTTTTTATGCCCTGGCTTCTCCTCAGCAAAACACAACTCAATTAACGGAAATCTTAGAACAGATTATTACAATATGAGTAAAGCAATATAAAAATGACTGGAATGGACGAAGGCCTCACGTATTTGACTACGGGAGACCTTCTGAAATAACCTCCGGCTTACCGATGGCTATTTATGGCTGGTCGCTCATTTTCGTGATCCTTTTGCTGGGCATGTGGGCATTTGATTAGGCCGTAGGAGCAGAAAACACAATGACTCCCTTCCTTCGCAAGTATTGTTTCGTTACAGAAACGGCAATCCTGAGCCATTTTCATTCCGGAAACAGGCATGGTAGCACGCTGTTCTACCCCACAATGCGGACATTTCAGCATTGTTTCTAAAATCAGGTCTTTTGTCTTAGCTGTTGATATAATCATTCCTTTATATGCTGACCTCGTGAACCCGGTAAATGGGTATAACCATCCCTTGCTTTAATATAACCTGCTCGTCGGTAACTCCCCAAACCGTAGTTTCTATTTGCTTTACCTTTTCGGAGTCTTCAAAGGTGATTTTGGCCTTTCCCCGGTAGTTATTACCAAGTATCATTGCCACTTCAAGGGTAGTTTTACGGTATTTCTTCGCCTGTTCGTCCTGGAGCACATCACCTTTGGGAAACAGCAAATGGCAGACACCTTCCTTTTCAATTAACTGCGGACTTACATTTTCCGGCATATTGTGTTTTTTAATGATAAATCTAAAAAAAACAGACTGTCAATCCCCTCTCTTTCTGCTCTCTTTCTCCTGACAGTCTGCTTTATTGTAACTCAGACAACCCTCCTGAACCTGCACTAATCAAATCTTCAAGTCCACCTGTCTCCCTCCTTGAAAAATCCGTTCCATAATACAATAGGTAGTCTTGTAACGTAGAATAAGTATTGAATGTTACATGGAGTTATTAACAATGGAGTATTTTCTTTGTTTTGCCTGGACTTTAAGCCGGATTTATTCTGATAACCGGATTTAAAACTCTTTTGAAATGTCCGATAGCAGAAACCGGTTTCGGTTTTCTATTCAAATTACTCCTTGATTACTGAAATTGAAAAGCCGTTCATATTGTAACATGTTAATTTAGCAAAGTGCAGGGCAGCTATTCCCGTCATTGTTTTTCTAAACTCGTTTACTCGTTTGAAAAATGATACGCGGTATCATACCCGGATCGGGTACTACTGCCGGGGCTAAAAATCAACTCTTTTAAGTTTTTATATTTTTTTCTGCGACCCTGCTGCCTGAAACGCTTTTATTCCAGCCCATTTAACTGCTCCCCTTCCTGTTGACTCCCCTTTCAAGTCGTATGTTTTTAAACTCCAAACAAAAAAAAGGCCGCAAAAATAGTTTGGCACGCTCTGGCCCCACGCACCTGATGGATGTCAAGGTCAGGCCCTGACGGGTTCGCAAAAAAATCTCCACACTTCGCTTCTTTTAATGTCAAGCAGGGGCTTGTCCCGTCTCCCAGCTCAGGTAGTATTTTTTTTGCAAAACCTTGACATCCCCGCCATTGCCAACCTTTCAAAAGTGCTTTCTTTTTTTCGTTTTTCTTTTAAAAATATTTTATGAATTCATCAGATGAAATACAAAAGAGCAGAAACAAAACAGCAGATGTAATCTATGCGATGAGAAATGAATTACAACAAGAACACTTTAAAACAAAATCAGTAATAAACAAAAACTGCGGAGCCAGCAGGATAAATTCCGGCACAAGTAGAATGGCACACAATCTGAATTTCAATGAAACCTTGCAAAGACACAGTTTCTTTACGGTAAAAGAAAAAGCATGGCACAACTTAGGTGTTGTATTGGAAAAATGCCCAACCTCCGCAGAGGCTATCCGCTTTGCAGGACTGGATTATGAAGTATTAAAAGTTCCTGTTTTCTGCAATCCCGAAAACGTCAAGGGAAATGAAAACCCCATCAAAACCATCATCCCTGACAAGTACGCCACTTACAGAAATGATAACGGAACTGTCTTTGGCATCGTAGGCGGAAGATATACAATTGTTCAAAACCGCGATGCCTTTACCTTCTTTGATGAAATCGTGGGAGAAGGAGCAGCAATTTATGAAACTGCCGGATGTCTTGGTAACGGAGAGGTGATCTTCATAACTGCCAAATTACCGGACTACATTAAAGTAGGCAAAGAAGATTTAATAGAACAATACCTGTTCCTTACTTCAAGCCACGACGGTAGCGGAGCAATACAGGTAGCCTTCACTCCCATAAGAATAGTTTGCAACAACACACTGAATTTTGCCTTGCAGAATTGTACCAATAAGCTAACCATTCGCCACACCGAAACAGCGAAAGACCGCCTGGCACAAGCCCATAAGGTAATGGGTATCGTTCATAAGGTTTCCGATGAACTTGCCCTTGCATTTAACCAAATGGCAAAAGTTAAAATAACCGACCCTCAGTTAGTTGCTTTTATAAAAAACTCCCTTGCACCCAACAAGGAAGCCCTCACAAAAATTGAAGCCTCTGCCGAGCTGTCAAGCCGGTTCAATAACATGGTTAATGAATGTTATTTATACGCTGTTGCAAACCATACTCAACAACTGGAAACCACAGAAGGTACAGTATTCGGAGCCTATAACGCGATAACCGGGTATTTTCAGAATGTGAAAACATACAAAAACGATGAATCCAAATTAAAAGGTCTGTTGGAAGGAGGTTCATTTAATCAAACTCAAAAAGCCTTTAACATGGCTTTATCAATGATATAAAGGGAACGGGGGAGAAATCCCCCTCCCTTTTATTTTTTCAACATAAAAATTCATTTTAAAAATAAAATCATGTTTACAGATACAAGACAAATAACGCCGTTTGACGGCTCCCACCTGATCTCAAAAATATGCAATACAGAAGTTAAAAACTCTGTCATTGATTCAGACGACAAGGAATTTTGCGAGAAAACACAGACTGAATATGAAGTGTTAAAAAAGCAATTGGCCTTTTATTTTCAGCAGCTATCCGCATTACAAAAGCAGGAGACAAACACAGTATTTAGCCTGGACACACGTCACAAAAGCAAACACGTTGACGTTGACCGCGAGGCAGACTGGCATAACCAGTTAATGTTTACTCCCCTTTATGGCATCCTTGCCATAGATGAACTTAAAAGTAAGGCAAAGGAAAAATTCATTAGCCGAATCATTAATCACTTTGAACACAAATACAATCTAAGAATTTCAGGGGATCAGCTCCGGGAGACAGAGAAGGAATATACCTATACCGAGATTGCCGAATTTATCCGCTCTGAGTGTAACGGCCTGAACTTTTCCGAAACCGGCATAGAACGGCTAAAAGAAAGTTTCAGAAAGAAAATAGGTTCCAAAAACCGCATTTGGGTAAGAGGATTTCGCATTGAACTATATGATTTTGTCTGGTATAACTCCTATTCCAGCACCCTAAAGCTGAATTATGATGATAAAGCGGTACGCAGCCTGGTATCTGCCTTCTCCTATTTTGAACACGGCAGTATAGAACCCATAAATGCGTATCGTAATTATTTACCCAGCGATGAAGTAGATACTTCGAGGGAATACGAATTACCCCTTTCTGAAAAAATTCATTCAGTACGTTTTTACAAAAACAGGAAAGTGCTGATAAAATTCAGCACCGAAGCCACCGCAAAAGAGTTTTACGAACTGTTTGCACTGGACACCCTTCCTGAAAGACACTATTGACAACTTTTAAAACAATCAATAACATGATGTACGAAAACAAAAATATAATTATCCCAACCGAAAAGAGAAGGGAGTTAAACGATAAACTGCTTGCGATTATAGATAATCCTGAACCCTTTAAAAACATCAGTAAAGAGGATGTTTTCAACTGCTATACGGGCGAAGGAGGACTTCACGATCTGGAAAGAACTGATTTTCATTCATACCATGATTATTCAAAAGCTAAAAAGGAAATAGAACAAGGCCAGTTTTTTACTCCCCATCATATCTGCAAAATAATGGCAGAATTAATACAGCCATCCAAAACCGATTTAATAGGTGATTTTACCTGTGGCATAGGGAGTTTTTTTAACTATCTGCCCGTTCAGCAAAACATTTACGGCTGTGAAATTGACATCAAGGCCGCCAAAGTCGCCAGATATTTATACCCCCAAGCAAATATTGAAGCTAAAGACATCCGGTTTTATAACCCTTCGGTCAAATTGGATATTGTCTTTGGCAATCCCCCGTTTAACCTGCAATGGGAGGTTGCAAAAGAGGAATTTATCTCCCAGCTCTACTATTGCATTAAGGCAGCGCAGCTTCTAAAGCCCGGAGGCATCCTGTTTCTGATAACTCCCGGCTCTTTCCTTGCTGATGATTTTACAGATCAAAGCCTGATACGTGAGATAAATGAACAGTTCAATTTCATTTTCCAGATGAATCTACCCCTGAACTCATTTAAAAACCTGGGCGTAGATCGGTTTAAGACCAAAATCCTGATGTTCCAAAGAAAGAGCGAAAATATCCCCGACTCAGAGTACTGCGTTAAAACATTTTTCAATGGCTCATTTGAGGAGTGTTACAATACGATCATTAAGCCCGTTCTGGATAATAAAGAGAAAATCAAATCTCAATTAGTACTGGAATTAAACCGGGGAAACATATCAGATAATAACTGGTGCTTTTCAAACCGAAGCCAAAATAGCATTGACGGGTTTGAATTTCAGTTAAAAAAACACCTTTTTGAAATCAAAACACATCCTGCTCTTTCTGATTATTATGCCAATACCTTAAATTATCTGGAAAAGTTCCGAAGCCAGCAAAAGCCGAATGATATGGACTGGAAAACTTGGGACAAAGCAAAGATCACCGAACCCAAAGTCCTGGCTTATCTGAAAGCCACATTAAAAAAGCAGAATAAAAAAGAAGTCGATAAAATAGAACTGGTCAAAACAAATTACGGCCTGAAATTCAAAGCCTACTCAGAAAAAGCCAAAAGAAGGCTTTTGGAAATCTACAAAACACCCTATTATTCTTTCAAGAGTCTGGTTCTAAGCTACCCGGTACACCTCCCGTTACTGGATGCGGAAAAAAACAAAGGCATTGCAGAAAACTTAATCCTAAGAAAACGGGAAAAATACCTCAATCAGAACATTCCCTTTTCCATTATGCCTAAAAATGAGCAGGTAAATGAGTTTATTGAAAAGTTCAGGTTTAAAGACAGACATGGGAATCCCACCTCATTTAATCCCATACAGAAGAATGATTTAGGAAAAATCCTTCAAAAAAACTACTCGGAATTAAACTGGCAACAGGGAAGCGGGAAAACTCCTGCCGCCTACGCCTGGCTCTGTTATAACAAAGAAAAGGTTAAAAACACCTTTGTCATAAGTGCCGCTCTTGCAATCAACCTGACCTGGATTCCCTTTTTAGAGAAACATGGTGAAAATTTCGTTCATGTTAAATCAATAGCAGAGGTAGACAGACTTCAAAAAGGGCAAATCATCCTGATTTCAGTTGAAATGCTGGTACGGTTACAAAAATGGATTAAAAAATATATCCGTATGCAATCGTACAAGGTTGCGCTTGTTTTTGATGAATCGGACGAGATCACTAACCACAACTCTCAGAAAACAAAAGGAGTACTGAACTGCTTTCGTAAAGCACGCTTCAAACTGAACGCCACAGGAACCACCACCCGAAACAATATCAATGAATTGTATTCTCAGCTGGAACTACTTTACAACAATTCAATCAATATGCTTTGTAAATGCGAATCCATTTACAAAGAAGTATATGTAGAAGGTGAAGGAAAGAAAATCAAGGTTTTTGATAATAAACACTACTATAAGCCCTTCCCGGCCTACTTCGGCAATGGCCTGTTTAAAGTCTGCTTTTCACCTACAAAAGCATCTGTGTTCGGGGTTCAGAAAGGCAATCAGGACATATACAACAAGGATTTTTTAATTGAGATTATAGAAAAAACAATAGTTACAAGGCAATTTTGGGAAATAGCGGGGAAGGATAAATACAAAATCGTTCCACATACCATAAACCAAAACGATCAGGAGAGAGCCGTCTACCGGAAAATTCTAAACGAGTTCTTGCAGATATGCCCCTTGTATTTTGCCAGCACCGGAAACAGCCGGAAAGATGGAATGCTCCGAATAATAAGGCAAATCAACCTGCTCATTAAAGCAACCTCTATACCCCACCTGTTTAAAGAATACAATTATAATGCAAACGGACAACTACCCGCCAAGTTCAACAAGGTGTTTTCACTTTTACGTGAGTTTGAAAATCAGAAAGTAGCTATCGGATGCACTACCATTGATGCAAGCGATTTATACTATTCCCACATCAAAACCCTCTTTCCCTCACGCCCAATCTTTTTAATTCAGGGAGAAGTGTCGTTTAAGCAGCGTCAGCAGATCATTGCTGAGTTTGAAGCCACACAAGACGGGATATTGATAAGCACACAGCAAAGCCTTAAAAGCAGTATTAACATTCCTACCTGCTCACAGGTTATCATTGAATCATTGCCCTGGAACATACCCAAACTGGCTCAATATTATTTCAGGTTTATCCGCTATGACAGTGTTTCTCAAACGCGGGTTCACATTATTACCTATAACAGAACCATTGAACAGAATCTGCTTGCCCTTTTGATGGCAAAGGAAAGGATAAACGAATTTGTAAAAACGTTGGAGTACAAAGATCAATCAGACATCTATCAGGAATTTGATATTGATATGAACATTCTAAACAACTTATTAATCAGAGAAAAAGACGAAAAAGGAAAACTAAACATCACCTGGGGACAACAAGCTGTCGCCTAAAAAAAACAACCATGAAAACTATAACAAAGAAAGAAATGAAAAAAATGACTGTTCCGAAGTGTCTGAAACTTATTTATGAAAACCGCGTTATTGCAAATGCAATAAATGACATTCCGAAAGAGGAGCTAAAAAACTTCATCCTTGAAATATTTAATAAGGGCATCCTGAATGGTTATTTACTTCTCGATGGTAATCCCGGCAGCAAACCGCAGGTAGTAAGCGCAGAAACAACAATAAAATTCTGGATGGATAATCTGACAAGTGGTGAATATGATGTGTCTTTAGCTATAATAGCTTCTGACTTTATAAACTCCGAGGAGTGTCGGTTTTATCGGCAGGGAATGATGTTTGAACGCTGCCTGTTAACATTCCTGGCAAGGCAGTATGGAACCTTTGAGCGCATAACTGACCAGAACCTTTCCGCACTTTTTAATGAAGTAGAACTAAACATTAAAAATGAAAAACGGTAGAATATGAAAAACACTTCTTGTGAAATAGATTTCATCAAAGCAGCCTCTTTTTTTATTTCGGTTATTTTTTTTAAAAGAAAACTTAAAAAGGTCGCAAAAGTAGGTGGGAACCCCGCAAGGCCCACGCTCTTTTGGTCTGTCAAGGTCAAGCCCTTGCGGGTTTAGCAAAAAATCTCCACACCCCTTACGGGGGTAGTATTTTTCGCTAAAACCTTGACAGCCCCGCCAGTTCCCACCTGAGGCATGAGCTTTCTTTTTAAGTATTTCTTTAAAAAATAAATCATGAATAAAAATCAAAATAATAATAAACTAAAAACCTGCAAAGCCAGCAGAATAAATACAGGCAAAACAAAATGAGTTTAGAACAAATTGATACCGCAACAATTTACGACCGTAAGGTGTTGGAACAGCTCTCGCAAAAGCAACTATGTAAGCTTTTGGCAATCACAGTCAACCAGCTTAAAAAGTTTGAATTCTCAAAGGAGAACCTGATAGAAATGTTTTTAACCAATCAACCTGAATAAAATGAATACTAACGTAATGGAATCCGAAAAAGAAGTAACCTGCAAAAACCAATTGCCGGAAAATACCCTGCAAGAAATTGAAGTCACCTATCGCAACAAAGTGAAGGCCACTGAAAGAGCTAAAGTTATTACAAGCTCTGATGCAGCATTGGTACTGAGATCAATATGGACTGATAACATGGATTTTTGTGAATCCTTTTATTTACTCTGCCTGAACAGGTCAAACAAGGTATTAGGCTATATTAAACATTCGCAAGGCGGGTTGGTCGGAACAGTGGTAGATATACGACAGCTTTTTTCAGTTGCCTTAAAAACAAATTGTGCATCCATCATTGTTTCGCACAATCATCCAAGTGCAAATCGTAAACCCTCCGATCAGGATATACAATTAACTAAAAAAATCAAGGAAGCCGGAAAGCTATTGGACATCCCCCTCTTGGATCACATCATTTTAACCGCTGAAAGCTTTTACTCCTTTGCCGATGAAGGCACTCTATAAAAATAAATATATGATGAAAAACATCCTACATAACAATAGTAATAAATCCTTAAAACAAAAAACCTATGGACTTCTTTAAACAACTATCTCAAATCATTGATGGAGTGGACATCAACCTGACAATCCGTAAATCAGGGGATGAACTAACCCTTCTTTTACAGCCAAAGGCAGTGAAGGAATCGTCAAAGACTTTAATAAAACCCCTCTCCATGAGAGCAACACCACAGGAGCTGGATGAGGTTTTCTTCAGTACCATTTCAAATCCGGTTAAAAAAGCAACCGGAATCATTGCCAGCATAGAAGTATTTGAAACAGATATGGAAAACGTGAAAAAAGTAGTAGAGGAAAAAGCCCGTAAAAAACGTGAATCGCTTAGTAACAAAAGAGCAGCTCCGGTTCAAACTGTTACTCCTAAAAAGGAAGTGACACAGGATGAAACTCAGCAAGAGGAGGAGGAAGAAGAACAAGAAGAAAATCTTGCTGAAACTGAGGTTAAAGGAAATGTCAATAAAGCTGAATCAAAAGAAACTCAATCAAGTTTATTCTAAATAAAACTAAAAACTATGGCACTATTAGTAACCGAAATACCAAGAGTATTCAAATTTCAATCGGATGAAGACACAATTGAACTGATTGACCCCAATCCGGATTACTCCCCGGATGAAGTAATGAGTTTATACGCTCACCAGTACCCTGCACTTACTACCTCTACCGTCAAGGGTATGGAAATAATTGACGATCGGGCCGTATATGAATTTGTAACAACGGTAGGAACAAAAGGCTAATCGCATGAACACAAAACAGTTTATTAAACACGCTAAAAAATGCAAATCGCAAAACGTAAAAAAAAGCAAAGCAGTGGACTTAACAGAGTTTCACGCCCTGTTGGGAGGCATCTTCTCCCAGGAGCAGCGAGGCCACCGAAATTCTCTGTACGGGGAAAAAGAGGAAAGGATATTAGCCCCTTCCGGGGTCTTGGACTTTCTTCTTTAAAAAACCGGATCAATCCCTTATCTGAAATCGAGGTAGCCGTAAAACAAGGGCAGGTCTGGGGAAAGCCTGACGATCTTTTAAAAAATACTGATCTGCACACAAAATTAGTCAGCGATCTGTACCCAATCATAAAAAAACATCCAAAATTCATTGATAATGCAAACTGGAAACCATCTTCAAATATCCGGGAAGTATTGGTCTGGCTGATAAATAGAATAAATGAACTTATTGGAAGTGAGTATGGATGGAGGATTGTCAGTGAGTCGTATGAGAACAAATACACCATTGTTACCTTCTACCAGCACGAGGTCAACGCCTCCGTTTATTACTCCATTCCTTTATCCTTCCTTCCGGAATTAAAGCAGCAGAACAGCTTTTTACACGACGTAATACTGGATATGTTGGCACTTATAAAATCTGGCACCTGTATAAACGCCTGGTACGAGGAAAACGGAGAATGGGCATTGGATTGGATGATGGACGATTTTAATAATCAGTTGGAAGATGGGGATTTATCCACAAATGAAATAAAAGATTGGGAAAACACCATAAAAGCATACTCCAAAGGGATTGCCACGCAGTATGAAGAACTTTTAACTTACAATACTGCCACTTTACAATCTTTGGAAATCGCAGCTGGAATTTTAAATCCCAAAAATCCTCTGGAAAGCCAGTTCACTTTATGGATACACAACGGAATCAGTCTCATAAAAGAAAAGGAGAACATAGGCAGCTTTTGCTTCGACCCCGATGATCCCCTTTTGACTGGTGATAATCCCTTAATGCCGGAGCGTTATGTCTTTTACTGTTGGGATTTTGACGATCATTTTTACAAATGTTATGAAGATTGCCTTCAAAGCACCTTTAATGAATATGGAACATTGCCCTTTATTAGCTGGAAGTTGACAAAGCAGGACAGCCAATCATTTAATATCCCCGAAATATCCTCTTTCCCTAAACGGCTAACTGATTTTTTTGCCCAGGGGGTTGAATTAATAGAAGAGTTTAAAAAACAGAAAAATGGAAAAGTCAATTGATCTATCTGAAAGGTACACTCCTGTTCAGAGTATAATGATATACCTGAACAAAAACAGTAATCAATACAGCAGCAAGCAGTATTATCTCGAAAGCCATGACATACTCATTGATAAAGATGGAAGCTCAATACTGCTGGAAGGTAAACCACTTCGCAGAAGCACGCTTATCAATTTAACCAAAGGCTTACAAGCTCAGACTACCAAAGAGCTGCAATGCAAAGGTATAATCCCAAAAAACCTGATCTATTTTCGTCAGGAAATCGGCAATAACCGGATAATATGGTTTGTTCCTGAGAGGAAACACAACCTGTTTTTTACCAAAGATTTGAATATTCCAAATGGGCAGGCTTATACCCCGGCCCTGATATTTGCATTACAGGGGCAGGAATTGAGTGTATTTGCCAAAAAAGGGAACCGGAAACCAGAGCTTAAAACTAAACTGTTCCATGCACCATTTCATAACATTCACGATGATGGAAAGGTATGTCTTGGAAATGCAAAACTACCCGATGATAAGCTACACTTTGTTGAAGAAATCATAAAAGCATGGGAAAAAGTATTTTGGGCTTCCGAGTTTTCTCACCTGTTGGGAAAAAATCCGATCAAATCCAACCTGAATACGCTTTATAAATCACTAATTGGGTCAGGCAGGAAATTTCCCTGCGCCGAACTTTTGCCAAGTACAGAAGTATCAACCGTTGAAGAATTATTAAATGCCAATTAAATCAACTCTATGAAAGCCATACATTACACAGACAATTACCTGATTAACCCTACCCATCCGGTAACAGTTAACCTTATCGGCTGCGGGGGGACAGGCTCCCAGGTGCTTACCAACCTTGCAAGGATGAATCAGGCACTTATCAAACTTGGACACATGGGCCTTTTGGTAAGGGTCTTCGACAACGACACAGTAACAGAAGCGAATATCGGAAGGCAAATGTTTTCCCCTTCTGATATTGGTCAAAACAAAGCAACCGTATTGGTGTCCAGAGTAAACAGGTTTTTCGGACTGGATTGGGAGAGTTACCCTCTGCGGTACGGGGTTGAAAATTTTGATAAAACCGCTAAACTGCTTGGAGCAAATATCCTTATCACCTGCGTAGATACCGCCAAATCACGAATTGAAATAGGCAAACTGCAAAAAGAACATTGGACATTTTATAAAAAGTCAAACGTAAATCCTTATGCCGTTCCCCTATACTGGCTTGACTTTGGTAACTCAAAACACACCGGACAGGTCGTGCTTGGAACACTCAAAGAGATCAAACAGCCAAAATCCAAAGAAATTACCGCCTCGCACCTGCAAACTGTTACTGAAATGTTTCCTAATTTATCTGAATCAGATATTTTGGATAATACCCCAAGCTGCTCTTTAGCCGAAGCCCTGGGAAAACAAGATCTTTTTATTAATTCCACCCTTACGCAGTTTGGGATGAACATTCTCTGGAAACTATTCCGGGAAGCCAGATTAAAAGTGCAGGGGGTGTATGTTAATGTAAGTACCCTATGTACGAATCCAATATTTATTAACTAAACGATCATTTTTACCCTTTACCTACTGCGTTTGATTTTCAAAGAGAAACGAAAAAAGAGCGCAAAAGTAGGTGGGCACACACAGGCCAACTCACTTCAGGGCTTTCAAGGACAAGCCCTTCGGGTTTTCAAAAAAATCTCCACACTTCGCTTTATTATACTGTCAGGCTTTCAGCCTGTCTTGTCTTTTGCTCAGGTAGTATTTTTTGAAAATCCTTGACAGCCCTCCTATTGCCCACCTATTGGTAGAGCTTTCTTTTTATCGTTCCTCTTTAAAATAAATATAAATGAAACAACTAAAAAATAATAACGAAAAAAGCTGTGGAGCCAGCAACAATATGGAAACGAAAAGAATATTGCATTACCTGACCGACGGAACTTTTGGAGAAAAAGGACAACTCAAAGTAAATCAATCCGGGTATTACTGGATAGACCTCTATTCAAAAGACATAAAAACGTTTGAAGATTATAAAAGGAGAAACACAATTGAATGCCTGAATATTGAGTTTATCGCAAAAAATAGAAATTCTTTGATAAAAGAAAGCCGTTACTACCTGTACGGTACGGACGACTATTACTATTACAACGAAGAAGTGAATGGACTGGACTTTAAAAGTAATATTGATAAAAGTTTGAATAATACCAAATGTTTGGGCTGGTGCATTGCTCAAAATGTAGGGCAGGCCAAAGGCTTGCTTATTGAAAGGCACGAACGACATATTGAACAATTCAATTCCTTCTTTATTCAAAGAAAAGACTTAATGATTGACAGCAGGAGGCATTGGTTCGGTTGGGTCTATGAAAATATTATGGAAGAAACCCAAGTAACACGAACAGTTTATAACAGATACGAACGCTATTAAGCATTATCCCGGTTTGTACCCGATTTTTTACCTTTTACTTTGCTCGGCCAATTTGGTTGAGGTTGTTGTTGAGGTTTTTGAACTGGTTTTGGGGTGGTCTTTGGAGCTGGTTTTTGTGTCTGGTTTGACATGATTTTATGGTTTTAGTGTTTAGGTATTAAGGCGACAAACAGTATGCCATTCATTACACACTTGTAATTATTTCGCCTCCCGGCCATAACCGGATTTGGAGGCAGACTTGCAGAAAATTTGTGAAATCCAACCGATTTTTAATGCCGGAAAATTGAATTTATCCGACTTAAACATGAATGAGGATACTTACAAACTTGTAATCTATTCAAATCACCCATACCGGGATTTAACAATCCCGTTTTTTCAAAATATCAGTCCACTTTTTTTATTTTTTGACTTGTAAAAATTAAATTGGGAGCAGTAGCGACTATTACATTCTTGTAATTTATTTCGCTCCCAGCGTATCAGGTTTTTTCCAAAGTTTTCATAAATAAAATTCTAAATCTTACTCAAAAAAAAGAAATTTGGCCGGTTGACGGCTATTACATACTTGTAATTTATCTTGCTCGCAGCAGATCCGGTTTTCTCAATAGCTTCTCCTGAATTTTCCCTAAAAATATTTCAGCGCTTACCCAAAATAATGAATCAGACCGATTGGCGGTTATGACATATTTGTAATTTATATTGATCTCAATATTTCCGGTTTTTTCCAGCCATTCTTGCTAAAATGTTCCGTTATTTTCCCAAAAAAAACGAATTGGATTGATTGACGATCATTACATACTTGTAATTTATTTTGCTCGAAGGATGCCCGTTTTTTACCACCCTCTGTTCAAAATTTCCATGAAAATAATTTGCCATATTTCATCTGTAAAAGAAAAATTACGTCAAATTGACAGTATAAAAGCAGTTGCTCCTTTTTTCCATAGTAGAATCAACTTAACCTAAAAAAATGATTTGGGATCAGGCCTTTTCTTACTGATTTAAAGAAATTACATTTACCCCTCCCTTGTTGTGTGGGATTATATTTCTACGGTAGTTAAAATTGAATAAAACAGGTTCCAATATAGCCTATTCAAAAGGGCATATCCTAACCTACCAAAAACCAAAATTAAAAGTCTGCTAAAAGGGTTCTGTACAATACTGGGATTTTACTAAGTGAACGGCTGAAAATTAATGAAAGGAATTCGGTATTTAATTTACTTGCCCCCCTTTTCGCATCATCGGCGAAGGGTTTAAATACAATGTCACTGTTTAAAGCACAGATGCCCCCACTGCCCGAAAAAAACAGGTATTAACAATTAGGTAAAAAGCCATCCCCAAAAATGTGCGCCAGTGCCCATGAAAAAACATAAAGCCGACCTCTTTTTGTTTTTCTTGCCTCGAACAAGCGGGAACAGGATTCTCCTGTTACTTCCGCGTCTTTGGTTTGCTAACGAAGTTTAAATCAACGGCATACGTTTGTGTTCAATTGTGTTGTGTGTTATAAACCACCACATAGCAGCATCCAACGTATTGATAGCTAATATCAACTTACACAAACGCTAACACAGAAAATGAAAACTATCGGCATTGACGACTATACGCACAAAGAGCTAAAAAACCTTTGTAAAGTAGGTAGGAGAAGCATGGTAGAATTTGTCCGGCAGGGAGTAGTTTACTTTAAGAAAACAGGAATAGACCCCGGACAATCCCCAAATGACAGCCCCCAAAAAGCCATCCAGGAATTAACCCGCAGAGTAGAGCAAATCATCGGGGTTATCAAGACACAGGAACAGGACAGGATCAACCCCCTTTTGGAACAACTGATGATGTTAGTCCGCCGTGGGGAAATACTGTTTGGGGATGCTCCCAAAGAAACCACTTTTAAGAGTGTTTTACACCGGACAGAGGAAATGATCGAGGCTGACCAGAAACATCACCTGGAGCAGCTCAATACCCAACACAAGTATTATAAAGAACAAATGGACTCGCTTCAAAAAAACTACCAGCAAAACACTTCCGCTATCATTAAAAAGATGGATGAAGTATTAGCCGGATTGGACAAAATGACAGCCCGTTGAAAAGGTAAATAACGGGTAAGGTGTACGTCAAAATAATCAATCCCAAAACAGACGGCAGTAAAAAATATAACAACTCCCGGAGCTGCATACCACTGATTAAATATCTGAGCAAGGAGGACGAAGGGAAAGGTATAAACAGGGAGTGGTTCTTTAGCCATGACCGGGATAAAGTTGATAGCCCGGAGGTAATCAGGAGCATAGATCACAACTGCCCCAAAATAGAAAAACACGAAGCCAAGTTTTACTCTCTTGTGATCGCTCCCCGGACGGATGAAATAAAACACCTGAAAAATGATCCTGAAAAATTGAAGGCTTTTACAAGGGAGGTCATGGATATATACGCCATGAACTTTAAAGGCAAAAACGGGAATAATAAAAACCTAACCGGGAAAGACCTGGTATATTTTGCCAAGCTGGAAGATAACCGCTACTACAAAAAAAATGACATAGAAGTAATGGAGGGGAAAGCAAAAATAGGGGACTGTGTACCGGGTGACAATACCCATATACATATCATCGTCAGCCGTCAGGACAAAACCAAAGCCATGAAACTATCCCCCCTGGTAAATGACAAAAAGCTGTTTTACCGGGAACAGTTCAAATTAAAAAGCTGTGAACACTTTGATAAGCATTACAGCTATATCGGTTCAGGGAAAGAACTGGAAAAACATATTATTATGCGGGATGGTACAATACCGGAACGAATGGCTTATTTTGAAAAAGAGGACCGGGCGCGTATAATGGAACTGGAAAACAGCCATCAAAACGACTGGCTCGATCAGTTAGGCCGGGGAAGTAATCACCCGCAGCACGAACAGTATCCCTCCCAAAAGAAGAAGAAAAGAAAGCCAAATACAGGGCTTTGATCTTTTGCCTACCTTTGGGATAAGAACTTAAAAATTATGGCGTTTTGATAGATAGCGATTCCTGCTGAAAGTAGGTTCGTGCTTTATCCAACAGCCACCACGTAGTAAGTAGTTTATTATCAATGAATTGAAGGCCTCTTGCAGAAATGTTAGGGGCTTTTTGTTGGCAGGTGTACAGTTTTGGTGTAACGTTGGGCTCGGTTTTTAGGATTTTTTTTCTCAATCCATTCAAATACTTGGCTGTTCTCTGACCAGTTTGCTTTTCTGATGCGGAAAACAGGCAAAACCTCTCGTATACGCTTCGGATATTTTCGTACCTGCTCGTATATTTTTTCAAAAAGCCAGAACTATGTTTCATCATAAATAAACATTACATCAAAAGCAAAGATTGGTACGGAACCGAAAAGTTCGATCTCAACCCTAATCGGATACTGATTAAGATAGGGTGTCTTACCCTGCACATCTAAAGGAATATTTATCGGTTTATTTAACGTAAATACAGGTTGAAAATAATGGGGACTATTGAATGCAAATAACGCATAGGTATTAGTGAATGAGCTGTTTCCGCTCATGTTGCCAGTTATTTTAAAGTGAAGTCCCTGATTAATTAATTTATTTGCCCATTCATCTGGTTTTACCCAGGTAAACAATGGTGTAAGAATTATCTTTTTTATTTCAATAAATGCGCTGGGACTCATTAACAGAAATTCTTTCTTCCTGCTTGCATTTTTTAATTGAAACATTAAATCTGTTTTTAGCGGACTTTCCTTTTCCACCAGATAGTTTGTTCCAGGGCCAATTCCATATTTTAAGACCATCTTATTTTCTACCATAGCTGTAAGCATTTTTTTTACAGTTGATAATGGAATATCTAATTTCTCAGCGATGTCGCTTGATTTACTTCCTGGATGATGTTCAATAAAATTCAAAATATTTGTTTCCCTTGGAGCTAATTGAGGTGTTGAATTTCCTTTTGTTTTGAGTTTGTCCATTAGTTGGCCCTGAATATTTAAAAGGCAATCCAAAAAGAAAATCATCCATTCATCAACCTTTTCTCCAGGTCTTTGTCGCTGGGTCAGCATTAAAACTTTGTAATATTGATCTTTCCTGTTTTCAATTTCATGCTCAAAACTTACATACTGAATCCAGCTATAACCATGTCTTAAGAGCAGCAACATCCCCAATAATCTACTTAAACGTCCATTCCCATCCTGGAATGGATGAATGCTTAAAAAGTCGTAAACAAACAATGCTGATTTCACAATCGGAAGCGTATCCTTATCAGAATGATACCACTCAATCAGATTCTTCATTGCCTCATTGGTTGGAAATCCAGGCTCTGTTGTTTTAAATACAATTTGCTTTGTACCGTCAGGATGATTAGCCTCCACTGCATTGCTTACCTGCTTGTAATCTCCCCGATGCCATTTGTCCTTATCGCTGTGGCTCATTAAAATTTTATGCAGATTTTTCAAATTTCCCTCTGTTATTTCAATGTCTTTGTAAGATTCTCCAATTGTGTCA
>JABDEY010000031.1:0-20147 GCA_013286805.1 Bacteroidota bacterium
GGGTGCACGCTGGATGATTGATCACCGCACTGGCAACTGGAATGCCAATGAAGATGAAATGGCGGCTGTCAGGAAAATTGATGATGCTATAAATGAAATCAAGAGGGCTGCAATAGATGATGGCAAAGATCTGTACTATCATCCTCAGATGGACGAACACAATGACCGGGGTGGCCGTTTACATGATGCAATGGATTTGCTCAGAAGAGCACGTGGAGATATAGAACGGGAAGAAGATAATGGCTATGCACAGGGACTTCGCAACAGAGCCTTCATGCATATTGATGAGGCTATACGTCTGACTGAAAGAGCCATTCGTGCAAGGCTTTTCAGGATTTGTGTTCTTTTTTCATCAGTTTCCAGTAATCTCCTGAATAATCAACCAGGATTTCAGAGTTAGGATTGATTTTTTTTTGTTGCAATAATATAAGGAACTCCTTTTATGTTTTTATACTCCGAATTATTACTCAGCCCTTTCTTAATACTGAAACCTCCCGCATCGTTCGCATACCTGGCCAATGCATCCGGTGTAAGCTGGGCATCAATACAGTTTTTTGAAGAAACAAAATACAGGTAACGCGCATTGTTGATATCTTTGTCATAGCGCTTCAGACACTGGGCCCAGGTCATCTTTTCTCCTTTATATTCCACCACCAGATCTCCTTTACGTATAGCAGATGTCGTAAACAGACCCTTACCGGCGTTTGGTATTCTCGATTTTCTAATGACCAGCATATATTTCTAATATTTAATGTTGAATGGAGTGCAAATGTATCAAATAAACGCGTGGAGTTTCACTAAATGCGCATGGAGGATCACGATTTGTATTAACCGGAAGACGTATCTTTGCACAATGATCCTCACCGACACCCATACCCATCTGTATGCAAAGGAATTCGACCCGGACAGAAATGCCGTCATACAGCGTTCGATAGACGCCGGTGTGAGCCGTTTATTTCTACCCAATATTGACAGCCATTCTGTAAGCGGAATGCTGGAACTAATTAAACATTATCCGCAGAACTGTTTCCCTATGGCTGGCATACATCCTTGTTCTGTCCATCTGAATTATGAGGAACAATTAAAAGAAGTGGAAACCGGACTGAGCAAGAAAGAAATGAAATTTTGTGCTATGGGTGAAATCGGGTTGGATTTTTACCGGGATATAACCTTTGCCTCTCAACAAAAGGTTGCTTTTTGCAAACAACTCGAACTTGCCCTGAAACACCATTTACCAGTTGTTCTGCATGTGCGGAAAGCATTTAAGGAGACCCTTGAAATAGTTAAGGAATATAACTGTCCTGAATTGAAGGGTATTTTTCATTGCTTTTCAGGCAGCCCGGAGGAAGCAAATCAAGTATTGTCCTTAACAGGATTTTATCTCGGAATTGGGGGTGTTATCACATTTAAAAACAGCGGACTTCAGGAATTAGTACCGCAAATCCCATTGGAGCATATTGTTCTTGAAACAGATGCGCCTTATCTGGCGCCTGCTCCGTTTCGCGGGAAGAGAAACGAGAGCGTTTATATTACCCTCATAGCCCAAAAACTTGCGGAGTTAAAAAATTGTACAGTTGAAGAGGTAGCGGAGCAGACAACTAAAAATTCTATTGCTATTTTTGGAGTATGAACAATAAAAGGCCATCCATATTATTAATATATACCGGTGGCACGATCGGGATGGAGGAGGATGTTCAGTCCAAAAGCCTAAGGCCCGTCGACTTCAACCACCTTACAGATCGTATTCCTGAGTTAAAAACGTTTAACCTGAATCTTTCGGTAATTGCATTTGACAAGCCAATGGATTCATCCAATATGAATCCCGACGTCTGGGTAAAGCTGGCCAGACTCATTGAAAGGAACTATTCAAAACAAGATGGATTTGTTATACTTCATGGCTCAGATACAATGGCATTCACGGCATCGGCTCTCAGTTTTATGCTTGAAAATCTGGATAAGCCTGTTATTTTGACAGGATCCCAGCTGCCAATGGGAATAATACGTACAGATGGTAAAGAGAATCTGATTACAGCAATTGAAATTGCATCCAGACAAGAAAAGGGCAGGGCAGTTATACCCGAAGTTTGTATCTATTTTGAATATCAGCTTTACAGGGGTAACCGTACACATAAATTTAATTCAGAACATTTCCAGGCCTTTCAAAGTGCTAATTATCCGGTTTTGGCGGAAGCCGGAGTGCATATAAAGTTCAACACAGATGCTATTCAGGCCGGAAAACCGAAAAAATTAAAAGTGCATACCCGGCTGGACCCGAATATTGCTGTTCTGAAAATCTTTCCGGGCATTCAGAAAAATGCAGTTGCCGCAATACTGAATACAAAAGGCCTGAAAGCTATTATTCTGGAGACATTCGGTTCGGGTAATGCACCAACAGAAAAGGGATTTATTGACCTGTTGACAAAGGCCATAGACAATGGCCTGATCATATACAATGTTACACAGTGTAATGCGGGGTCTGTTGATCAGGGTAAATATGAAACCAGCAGCCAGTTAAAAAAGATTGGAGTTGTAGGAGGTGCGGATATTACCTATGAAGCAGCCATTGCCAAACTAATGTTCGTGCTTGGGCAGAAACTTAAGAAGAAGGAAATAAGAAAAGCTTTGAGCAATTCCCTGCGTGGAGAGCTTTCTGAATCACATGGTGCCGCTGCTGAAATTCTCTGAATTCATGCAACTTTGGTAGAATTCAAGCTCCGGATTTTTTCTTTTCTATCCTTCCTGATTTTTTATTGAATCCGTAGGGACAATGCTTACAGCCATTCTGGCAACAATAGCCACGCTTCAGCAAAAACTGTTCAGTAAAAACCAGGTACCCGTCTTCATTGTAATAAAAATCTCCAGGTTCAATATCAGGTCTGTTGTCGAGCCCGTTCATACTTTAAAATTAGTTATTTTTGGCTGACAGGATGGGAATAAAAGAACAAGCTCCGCTCATTCAACTGAATGACTCCATACTTTCGGAGTTGAATGTTCAGCTTTTTATCTGTCAGTTATACCTTACGCACCCAACAATCAATGGCAACAAGTGGTTCAAGCTGAAATACAATCTGCAGGAAGCAGCAAGGCTGGGACATCATACTATTTTAACATTTGGAGGGGCCTTTTCCAACCACATTTATGCCACAGCTGCAGCCTGCAAAGAATTCGGATTCAACTCCATCGGAATTATCAGGGGAGAGCGGACTCCGGAACTGAATTCAACACTGAAATTTGCAGAAAGTTCGGGTATGCATTTGCATTTCACGGACAGGGCAAACTACAAAACAAAGCATACTGAATCATTTCTGGTCAGGTTGAAACAACAATTCGGGGAATTTTACCTGATTCCCGAAGGAGGAGCTAATGTATTGGGGGTTAAAGGCTGCAGGGAGATTTTGAGGAATGTAATTCAGGGAGGACAAGACCCGGAATCTTCTGATAATGTAAGCTGCCCTTTAGATTTCGATTATGTCTGCTGCCCTTGCGGAACAGGAACAACGCTGGCCGGAATAAGTCTGGCGCTAAAATCCCATCAAAAAGCAATGGGCTTTTCCGTTTTAAAGGGAGGGGAATTTTTAAAGGAGGACACGGACCAATTCAGGAAAGCGTATAGTCACCTTTTCGCCCCGGTCAATTCCTCCCCGGATAATGTGTCCCCTGCTAGTATACGGGATTTTCACATCAACGCTGATTATCATTTCGGAGGATATGCAAAAACAAACACAATCCTGATGAAGTTTATTGAAACCTTTGAAAATCAGCATTTTATTCCGCTCGATCCCATTTATACAGCTAAAATGATGTTTGGTATTTATGACCTTATTGGCAAAGGTTTTTTTTCTTCAGGGTCAAAAATTATTGCAATACATACCGGGGGGCTAACATCTTACTGTTAAAAACTCGTTTTGCAGATGTGAATCTGGAATGACCACCGGCTCTACCTTTGTATCTTCTGAATCTGGACTTTTTATATGAAGGCTGTTAGATTGCTGATTCTTGTCGTTGCCCTTTTTTTGGGACTTCATTCCGCATTGGCCCAAACCAAAGTAAAGAAAACGGTTAGGGAATATATTGATGAATACAAGGAGGACGCCATACGTGAAATGCAGGAAGACGGCATTCCGGCAAGTATAACTCTTGCCCAGGGGATTCAGGAGTCAAATGCCGGGAACAGCCCTTTGGCCATTCATGCGAACAATCATTTTGGGATAAAATGTACCAAGGAATGGGATGGACCCTCTTATATACAGGACGACGATAAAAAGGATGAATGTTTCAGGAAATATGAAACAGTTTTTGATTCTTATGCTGATCATTCACGGTTTTTAAAATCAAGGCCACGTTATGCTTTTTTATTTCAATTGGACAAATTGGATTACAAAGGCTGGTCAAACGGGCTGAAAGCATCCGGCTATGCGACAGATCCGCTTTATGCAAGACGCCTGATAAAAATCATTGAAGACAACGAATTGTTTTATTTGGATACTATCCGTCCCATATCTCCCGAACTTGTAGCCTCTGTTGAAAAATACCTGAATACCGGTAATCCCAGGGTCAGGATAAGCAGCTATACCGGCCAAAAAGAAACCTACGAACTTCCCTATTCCAAACGTCAGATTGAGCTGATCAATGACCGCAGGTGCATTTATACCCGCATGGGAGAGACAGTAGATGAGATAAGCACAGAATATAGCATAGATCCAAGGCTGATTTGCAGGTACAATGAAATTGCAAAGGAAACCAAATCCCGTTTTAAGCCAGGCCAAATTATTTTCCTTCAGCCTAAAAAAAATAAAGCCGCAGAAGCCTTTCACACAGTTGTCAACGGAGAGACCATGTACAGCATCTCACAGAAATACGGGATCAAACTGAAAAAGTTGTATCGCAAGAACCGTATGGAGCCTGGCACAGAACCTCTGCCGGGAACACAATTGTCACTTAGGAAAAATCAGTGAGTCATTCAGCAGCTTAAATAAGTTTGCTCTTTGCTTTATCACATTTTCAAATTCCTCCTTTTTACGAAATTTTAACCTGACCAATCTTCTGCGGCCAGTCGCTTCCTGCAGAAACCGATAAAATCCTAATGCATAGAAACCACTGAGCGGAACTGCCATCGCATACACCACAAGCAGCAGACCTTTGTGGAAAGCCAATGCCACTATCAGCAATTGCAGAAAGAAATAAACCAACCAGCTCATCCATCCCACGGTCATGTTAATGGATGCATGAAATTCAACCTCCTTTGCCAGTTTATCCGCTACGCTTTTTCCAAGCTTATATGGAAGGTAATTCATAACTAGTCCTGTCAGGAAAAGCGGGATTCCGGCCAGGATAAGTATCCAGTCAACAGCAATTCTGACGGGACTCAGGGTTTGGATTTCAGCCTTGCTTAGGAGTTGGCCACTCAAATCCAATTCATTTAATTTGTTTTTAAAATCATGAAAATTCAGCTTCAGGGTTTCCAGCAACCGGGGGGCCGAATTGTTTAACTGATTTACCGCGTCGGCCAACTTCCGGCTAAGCTCAAAATCCTGTTCCAGATTTTCGGGATCCAGCTTCAGTTCTTTCTGCAGTTCCGGTTTATAGAATGTATACAGGTCTTCAACCAACGAATCATTTTCTCTATGCTCGATATTTATCACCAGGCCCTTCATTGCCTTTTCAATGGCCGAAGTCAGTTCATTGGTGGCTCTTGCTTTGTCCTTCTTATAAAGCGCACAGTAGTCTGCAACAGCCAATGGCTCTCCAAAATTTATGAATAAGGTACTTCTGAATTTTTTTGGTTCAGAATAATTTAAACCGACAGGGAGAATAACCAATCCCGCTTTAAAACCGGCTTTTTCTTCTACCCCAAAAGCAATCCTCGCTGCTCCCTTTCTCAGTTTACGTATTCTGCGTTCCTGCACACAGATGGCTTCCGGATAGATCACCAAAGGATTACCCTTCGAAAGGACTGATTGGCTGGCAGCAAAAGTATATTCGTTTTTTTTTAAATGCTCTGCGCCTTCTGAGAGCCTGTATATGGGTATGAGCTTCCATTGAGTAAGTAGCCAGCGGGAAAATGGTTTATTAAACGCATCTCCCCGTGCAAGTGAAAATATCTGTCTGTGAGAATGAAGTTGCAGTGCGACAGGATCCATGAAAGCATTCACATGGTTGCTGCAAATAAAGACAGGGCCACTGGCAGGGAAATTTTTAAAATTTTTGATCTGAATTTTATTGTAAAAAACGCGGACAGAAGGCCATACAATTGCCTTGCAAAGTTCATAGAGTAGTGAAAAATTTTTCATCGCTGAAATAAAAGCCGTTTCCCTTTTTTACTTTCATCAAAAGTGCCATTCGCATAAGCAAGGTGGCCGGAAACAAAGGTATGTGTGATTTTTGAATTAAAATTTTGCCCTTCAAATGGTGACCAATCACATTTATACAGGATATTGGATTTGTCAACAGTCCAGGGCAAATGCAGATCAGCCAAAACCAGATCGGCAAAATACCCTTCACGGATATAACCCCGTTTTTCAATCCGGAAGCAATCTGCCACCGCATGGCTCATTTTTTCGACTACTTTCTCAATTCTGATTTTGCCGGATGCGCTCAGTTCAAGCATTGCTGCCAGGGCATGCTGCACCAGTGGGCCTCCTGAGGGAGCGTGAAAGTATGTGCCTGACTTTTCCTGCAGTGTATGGGGGGCGTGGTCCGTTGCGATAACATCAATTTTATCTTCAATAACTCCTTGTAAAATAGCATCTCTGTCCTGCCTGGTTTTAATTGCCGGGTTCCATTTAATAAAATTCCCCTTGGTCTTATAGTCTTCGTCTGTAAACCATAAGTGATGGATACATGCCTCGGCAGTAATTCTCTTTTCTTTCAAAGGAATAGCGGGATTAAAGAGGCCCAATTCCTTTTCTGTTGAAATATGGAGTACATGCAGACGTGCATTGTATCTGGTGGCAAGTTCAACAGCGAGAGAAGAAGATTTATAGCAGGCTTCGGCACTTCGTATTAATGGATGGCAGAAAACAGGAATATTCTCACTGTATTTTTGTCTGTACAATTCTTTATTGACGCGGATTATTCCTTCATCTTCACAATGCACTGCAATCAGTAATTGACTTTTTGAAAATATGTTTATCAGCGTTTCCCGGTTATCAACCAACATGTTTCCTGTAGAAGAGCCCATGAAGATCTTGACTCCGCAAATGGTTCGGGGATCCGTCTTCAACACCTCTGCGATATTGTCATTGGAAGCACCTAAATAAAAGGAAAAATTAGCCAGGGATTTTTTTTCAGCAAGGCTGTATTTCTCTTCAAGCAATTCCTGCGTAAGGGCGTTGGGAACTGTATTCGGCATTTCCATATATGAAGTAATACCGCCGGCAACCGCGGCTTTGGATTCGGTGTAAATATCGCCCTTGTGTGTAAGTCCCGGTTCACGAAAATGAACCTGGTCATCAATACATCCCGGCATCAGGTATCTGCCTGCCGCATCAATTACCTGATCAGCCTCTTCGGACATCAGCTGTTCGGAAATTTTTTTTATAAACTCACCTTCAATCAGGATATGACCGGTGAAAACCCTGTTTTCATTAACAATCTGAGCATTTTTAATGATTGTTCTGAACATTAAACCTCCCAGGAACTAAGTATTTACCTTTTTGAAGCGCATGGAAATTACCCCCACGAATGCTTCTTTAAAAATACCGGAACTCATTTTTGACTGCCCTTCCTTGCGGTCGGTAAAAGTGATAGGTACTTCGGTGACCTGAAAGCCAAGCCGGCGGGCCGTGTATTTCATTTCTATCTGAAAGGCATAGCCTACAAACTTCATCTTATCCAAAGCGATTGTCATCAAAACTTTTTTACGGTAACACTTGAACCCGGCTGTTGGATCATGAATACCTATCCAGAGAACACTGCGCACATATAAGGAAGCAAAATAGGACATCAGCTTCCTGTCCAGCGGCCAGTTATCTATTTTTCCTCCATCCACATAACGGGAACCTATTGCCACATCTGCCCCATTGACACATGCTTCACGCAAGCGAACAAGATCATCAGGACTATGTGAAAAATCAGCATCCATTTCAAAAACGTATTCATAACTGCGCTGCAATGCCCATTTAAAACCATGAATGTAGGCGGTTCCTAAACCCATTTTACCCTTACGTTCTTCTATAAAGAGTTGTGCCGGGAATTCTTTCATCAACCCTTTCACAATAACTGCTGTTCCATCGGGTGAACCATCATCCACGATCAGTATATCGAAGGGCACGTGTAAAGAAAATACTTTACGTATCATCTTTTCAATGTTCTCCTTTTCGTTGAAGGTTGGAATTATGACAAGGCTATCAGACACAGTATAAATATACAATAAAAACTATGCTGAAATAGTGAATTTTAAGAAACTCTGTCTCCCTTGATTGTTTCTACAATGGTGGGATCAAGCAAAGTGGAGATATCACCGAAGTTTGAAAAATCTCCTTCAGCGATCTTACGCAGAATTCTTCGCATGATTTTGCCACTGCGGGTTTTAGGCAAGCCTGGAACAATCTGTATCTTATCAGGCCTGGCAATCGGACCAATCGCTTTATTTACAATTGCGGCGATTTCTTTTCTAAGTAAATCCAAATCGTGTTGCTGGTTGGAGGAAATAACATAGGCGTATAAGCCCTGTCCTTTTATGTCATGCGGATATCCGACAACAGCACTTTCTACAATATCAGGATGCTGGTTAATTGCATTCTCCACCTCGGCAGTTCCGATGCGATGACCAGAAACATTGATCACATCGTCCACCCTTCCGGTAATTCTGTAATAGCCATCTTCATCCCGTTTACAGCCGTCACCGGTAAAATACAGATTTTTATAGGTTGCGAAATAATTTTGTCTGCAGCGTTCATGGTCACCATAAGTAGTTCGTATCATGCCAGGCCAGGGGAAACGGATGCAGAGATTTCCTTCCACTCCGTTACCTGAAATTTCCTTCCCTTCGTTATCCACCAGAATAGGCTGTATCCCGGGTAAAGGCAAAGTAGCATAACCGGGTTTTGTCTTCGTAATTCCGGCCAGAGGTGAAATCATTATTCCTGCTGTTTCCGTTTGCCACCAGGTATCTACTATCGGGCATTTCCCTTTTCCTATATTCTGATCATACCAGTTCCATGCCTCCACATTAATCGGTTCGCCCACTGTACCCAATACCCGCAAGGAGTTTAATTTATAGGGTTTCACAAAATCCAGTCCGGAGGCTTGCAAAGCACGCAGGGCGGTAGGTGCCGTATAAAAAATGTTCACCTTGTACTTATCAATAATCTTCCAGAAGCGACCTGCATCGGGCCAGGTTGGCACACCTTCAAACATCAGAGTAGTGGCTCCTGCCAGCAGGGGTCCATAAACGATATACGAATGACCTGTAATCCAGCCAATGTCAGCGGTACAAAAAAAGACATCTCCCGGATTGTACTGAAATACATTCTCAAAGGTATATTTCGTGTAAACCATATAACCACCACAGGTATGCACTACCCCCTTGGGTTTTCCGGTAGAACCTGAGGTATAAAGAATGAACAACATATCTTCTGCATCCATTTCCACTGCTTCACAGCTTGCATCGGCTTTTTTCAACTCCTCTGCCCAGTATACATCCCGTCCATCCAGCATTTTAATACTGCTGTTTGTACGCTGAAACACAATCACCCGTTGTACGGAAGGACAAGTCTCCAGCGCTTCATCCACCACTTCTTTAATGGGGATCACCTTGGCTCCCCGATAGGCCCCGTCTGAGCATAACACAATCGTACAATCTGAATCCTGTATTCTTCCGGATAAAGACTGAGCAGAAAACCCTGCAAAGACCACATTGTGGATGGCGCCAATCCGTGCACAGGCCAATACTGCTATAGCCAGTTCAGGTACCATAGGCATATAGATACATACACGGTCTCCTTTTTTTGCCCCATTTTTTTTCAGGACATTCGCAAAGCGGCAGACTTCCTCATAAAGTTGTTTATAACTAAGAATCCGGCCTGGTTCTTCCGGAGTATTGGGCTCCCAGATGATAGCCGGGTTTTCTGCTTTTCCCTGTAAGTGCCGGTCCAGGCAATTTTCAGTAATATTCAGCCTGCCTCCGCTGAACCATTTGACAGAAGGCGCTGAAAAGTTCCATTCTAAAACACGATCCCATTTTTTTCTCCAGAAAAATTGTTCTGCTTTTCCGGCCCAGAAGGATTCCGGATTTGCTATGCTTTTTTCGTATTCAGCCTGATATTGTTCGATGGTTGTTATCCGGTCCATATGAATAATTCTTATTTAGAATGCTGAACCTTGCCAGATTCACCAATGTAATGCTGGTTAAAATCAGTTCAATTTATACTTAGACTTATATTTCATATACAATGCACGCTGTTCATTATCCCTGTCTATCTTCTTTCCTCTGATGAACACCCATTCCATGTTATTTGTTTTCATATCCAATGCATCTCCTGAAGAAACAAACAATGTTGCTTCCTTGCCTTCTTCAAGGCTTCCCACCTTTTTATCAATCCCCAGAATTTTCGCTGCATTCAGCGTAATTGCCTGCAAGGCCTCTTCTTTTGTCAGGCCATAAGCAGCAGCAGACCCTGCGAGAAAAGGAAGGTTTCGTGCATTCATTGTAGCCATATCCCCTTCATTCTGCAGGCAAAATAAAATGCCAGCTTTCTGAAGAACTGACGGAAGTCTGAAGGGCATATCAATGTCCTCATCTGCTCTCAGCGGGAGCGAATGAACGCGACCCAGCATCAGCGGGATGTTGTTTTCTTTCAGCAGAGAAGTAAGCCTCCAGGCATCCTCCGCTCCAACTAAAACCGGATTTTTAACAGCCTGCTCCTGAATGAAATTCACCGCAAGATTAATATCCTTTGCATAATCCACATGAATAAATAATTTCTTCGTTCCGTCGAATACACCCCTCATGGCTTCAAAACGTATATTTTTTTCTTCGTGCTTCTCCTCCTCGTTGTAAGCTTTTGCATCCAGAAAGAATTTCTTCAGCTCCAGTTTTTGTTTATCATAATTGATCTTGCGCTCATGTAAACTCGTATCTCCGGGAGCTCTCTCAACAGGGAATTCCGGAAAATTCAGATGAACGCCATCATCTGCTTTTAACAGTGCATCCTCCCAATTCCACCCATCCAGTTCAAAAATGGATGAAGTCCCTGACAGCATACCGTAGCGCGGAGTTGCCTGTGCAATCAGAACACCGTTGAACCTAAGCGTGGGGATTAGTTTGGAATCGGTGTTATAGGCAATCAGTGTCCGAACATTCGGTATGATAAACCCGACTTCCGCAAAATCATTCATCGCCCTGACCGCTTCAATTTCTGTCAACCCTAGCGTTGAATTAGGAGCAATTAATCCGGGATATACCTGCCTGCCGGCAATCTGAATGATCGTATCAAAGGCAAGGCTCTTTAGCCTGATTGTCTGCGCATCTGCCACCAGGACTATCATCCCGTCTTTTATTCCTATAACCGAGTTTTCAATCACAGTTCCGTTTCCTAAATGTGCTGTTCCATTCATTAACAGCACACTTTTATTCTGGGCTTCAGCCAGACCTCCATATAGCAATAAAAGATAAAATATGAATAATTTACGAATCATCGGACTGATTTTTTAGCAAGAATCATCTTCTGAATAATCCGTGCACGTTCTCTCTGAATTTCCTCCCGCAGTTTTTTATCCTTTTCAATATCGTAATAAATTAATCCGTCAATTATTGTCTTCTCCGCTTTTGCATAAACTGACAAAGGATTATCTGACCACAAAACTACATCCGCAACAGCTCCTGCCTTAATCCTGCCCACCTTATTATCAAGGTGCAGCAATTTAGCAGGATTGAGTGTACAAAGTTTCCACGCTTCCTCTTCCGTAAGTCCCCCGTACTTGACAGACTTGGCGGCTTCCTGATTGAGTCTCCGGCCCATCTCTGCATCATCTGAATTGATGGCAGTTACAACTCCCATATTGGTTAAAAGTGCAGCATTATAAGGGATGGCGTCCTTCACTTCCATTTTATAGGCCCACCAATCGGCAAAGGTGGAAGCACCAATTCCGTGCGACTTCATCTTATCGGCTACTTTATATCCTTCCAGAATATGTGTAAATGTATTGATCTTAAAACCCATTGAATCCGCGACGTGAATGAGCATATTCACTTCTGATTGTACATAGGAATGACAGGTGATAAACCGTTTATTATTCAGTATCTCAACCAGTGCGTCGAGTGTCAGGTTGTGTCTGGGAGCAGGGGATTCAGCCTTTTCGCTTTTTGAAAGCAGATTAAAGGCTTTCATGCGGATTTCATATTCCCTTGCACGGGTAAATGCATCGTAATAAACCTGCTCGATACCCATACGGGTCTGAGGGAAACGGGTAGTATAAAAATCACCCCAATTGCTTTGTTTTACATTTTCACCTAAGGCAAATTTTATAAAACCGTCGGCCTTCTCGATTTTCATTCCTTCAGGATTTAAACCCCAGCGTAACTTAATCAGACCCGACTGACCTCCGATTGGGTTAGCCGAACCATGTAATAGCTGACAGGCAGTAACTCCTCCTGCGAGTTGCCGGTAAATGCTGATGTCTTCACAATCGATTACGTCCCCGATTCTGACTTCAGACGTAACACTGTGTGTACCTTCATTTACGTCACCTGAAATAGCAATATGGGAATGCTCGTCGATAATACCCGCTGTCAGATGTTTGCCGGTTCCGTCAATTTCCAACGCATGAGCGCCTTTCTGGGGTTGTATATGGCCTGCATTGTCTATCCGCACTATATGCCCGCTGTTGATATAGACATCTTTGTTTTTTAAAATTCCGGAAGAGTCGTTTGTCCAGACCGTTACGTTTTTTATCAGAATGGCATTCTGACCCCTGTCTTCTGCATACTGCATTTTAACTTTCAAATCCTGCAGTGGTTCGCCAAAAGCGCAAAAAGGATAATAGACTTCGCCAATACCTGGTTTTTCTTTTTTGGCCGTATCTGTTCTGATAGGCTCAGTCAGGTCAGATTGATAGGTAGCTGACCAGTCAACCCATTCACCAGAAGTGAATTCTCCCCTCCCGCTGAGAATCATTTTCCCTTCCGGAGTGAGATCGTTTTTTGCACCCAGCAGCCCACTGAGCCGGACCAATCCTTTTTCCAGCCGTGGTGTATAACTGATAGAAATGGAAGGCCCATCTGTTTTAACACTGGCCTGTATTTTATTCGTGTCTCCGGCGGTTAAAATTATCGCCTTTACATTGTCCTGTTCCCCGTTTATTTTTAATGCATAGTGCTTATCAGGGCCCACCTTTAAATCATAATTTCCCCGTAAATCCAGCGCGGAATAATCGCTGATCATATACCGCATACCCTGCACCCAGTTTTCATAGATTTTTGTTTTGACTAAAAACAGATCACCGGAGGTAATAATAAAATCGGCCAGCATTTTTTTCTGAAGACGGCCTGCCTTTTCCGAAATTCCAAGCATCCCTGCAGGTGTAACAGTAAGTGATTTGAGTGCTTGTTTTTCAGACAACCCATATTCAACAGCTTTACGCAGGTTTTTTAAGAAATCGTTTTTGTCCTTTAAATCTGCTGCGGTTAATGCGAAGCTCAGATTTTTCTTCTCAAAAAAGGCCGGATTGGCAGGAGCCATCTCCCAGTGTTTCAAATCTGCCAGTGGAATGTTCATCGCGTCATACGGGTCATCTACATTGGAGAATACCGGGAAGTTAAGCGGAAGAATAAAAGAGCAATGGGTTTCCTGAATATCTTCCAGACGCTGATACTCATCTCCGGCACCTTTTATAATGTAATGTGCATTAAACTCTCTGGCAATTTTTGAAGCCCGCAGGGCAGATAACTTATCTTTCACTTCAAAAATCTGAGGCAAAGCCTGTAATGCATTCCAGGCCAGAAGCGAAGCATTGTACTCCGTTTTTTTCTGGTTGTCTTTATACCATTCTGCGTCCAAATAGGTTTGACGAAGCAAAGCAATTGCACCCATCAGGGAGGAAGGGTATTCCTGAGCAGAACTTCCCTTTTCGAATGAGTAGCAGGCTGCTGCTTTATCGAGCAGCACTAATTCATTTTCCCTTGTTTCTGCTAAAGTAACCACAGCAGCCGATCCCCGGGCAATTCCATCCTTTTGCAAAGTCATTACCACGCCGAAACCCATTTTCCGGTATTCTTCCGATGCTTTTTTATCAGCATTGAAAACAGCAATGGCATTAAATTCCGGTTTAATAGCCTGATTCCAGTCGTAGGCCCCTCTTGTAGCAGTTTCGTACTGGGGATGCATGCTTTTGTGAGACTTTTTGGGTTCAGGCATTCCATAATTACTGTACATATCAATAAATGAAGGATAAATGTATTTGCCTTTCAGGTCATACGACACAGCACCTTTTGGAATCGTTACCTTCTCTCCTGCATCCATAATAATGCCGTCTTTAATCAGAAGTGTTCCACAGTCTATCACATGCTCATAGTCCGTATAAATCCGCGCATTCGTGAAGGCATAATACGTGTGATTTTTATTGAAAACCCCGTTTACAGGGAAAGTTTCCTGGGCGTAAACGGATAAAGACAAGCCAATAAAAAAAAGCAAGGGTAATAAACAGGAGAATCGCATCCCCTGATGTTTTGAAATGCTAAAATGCATAAGCTTTATTGAACAATTACTTTCTTTACAGCCCTGTATTTATTTCCCCTGATTTCCACAAAGTATAATCCTGCCGCAAGATTGCTGATATTCAGGGATGCTTTCAGTTGGTTCTTTTCAGGAGTAAAATGCATCAGTTCCATACCCAGGCAATTTACAACGGCGATTTGTGGCTGATCCGATGCAACAGCTTCCTGCCATTCAACAGTCAGTTTGTCCTTTGCAGGGTTAGGGTAAATACGCACAGACGCACTCATATCAAAATTTTCGATACCGGAAATGGGAAGATTATTTCTGATATTACTGCGTGAGGTGGTTACAGTAGTAGACTGCATGAGTCTGGCAGTAGGAGTACAGGCTATTCCCCAGGATGTTTTAACCACCCAACTTCCCTTTGGAAAACTGGCAAAATTAGGGTCCGTCACCGTGTTCTGGGTGCCTGAACAACTGGATACAAATTTCCAGTGTCCGGTACTTGCACTATCCCTGTACAGGTCATAATTATTGACAGGAGTAGTGCCGCCTTCAATTGTATAGCCAGGGTTCCAGGTGAACTGACCGCTTCCCGCATAAACTATATAAATGGTATTGTGGTAAGGACTCAGAGGACTCAGACCTCCGCAGGTGTCCTTAAATTGTATTTTGTAGCGGTAGGTAGCTTTATTCGGATCTCCGTTTGCAAGAAGACCATATTTTGTTCTTGCCGTATCCCTTACAAGGCTGGAATCAGAATAAGCAAGTGTTTTAATTGGTCTGTAAATATTAGTGGATACTTCTCTGTATACAGTGAAAGAGTCCACGGCACTTCTGCCGGTGCCTGACTTAAAGGGTGTTTTGTCCCAGTAAATGATATTGTTTTTGGAAAGGCTGTCCACGGTAACCATACAAATAGGAGGTGCCCCGAACGCTGTGCAGGAAACATCTATGGTTTTGAAAACGGTATCAACCCCGCAGGAATTGGAGGCAACAAGATATACCTGGAAGGAATCAGGAGCATAATAAAGGTGAACAGGAGAAACAGAATTGCTTGCGTTCGCATCACCAAAATGCCAGTAATAATTGAATCCGTTGGTGCTGGTATTGGTAAAAGTAATATTCAATGCATTGGAAGTCTCTGTAAAGTTGGCAACAGGGGATTTACAGACAGAGACCGGGGTGCAGACGGAGTTAGAACCACAGCCATTAGTGGCTGTAAGACATACCGTATACGTATTCGTTGCAGTAAATATATGATTCACACCAGGTAAAATGCTGGTGGCTGAGCCATCTCCAAAATTCCAGGAGACACTGGTAGCAAATTCGGAGGTTGAAACGAAATCAACATTTAATCCGTTCGGGTTGGTCACAAAACTCGCCAACGGAGCAGCGCAAATTACGGATACAGCCTGGGTAAGTGAATCCTTTCCGCAGCCGTCAGTAATTTTCAAACTTACATTGTAAGTGCCTGCAGCATTATAAGTATGTGAAGGGCTGTTCAATGAAGAGGACTGACCATCTCCAAAGGTCCAGTAGCAAGTAGCTGCATTATTTGAAACGTTGCTGTAATTTACTGTCATTCCGTTAATCGAGTAGAAATAAGAAGCTACAGGAGGGCCGCAGACAACTGTCACATTATTGCAAATGCTGTCATTGCCGCAACCATTACTGATATGTAAACAAACAGTATAAGTACCGCTGTTAAAATAGGAATGAACCGGATTAATTGAATTGGAAGAAGTGCCATCACCAAAGTTCCAGAGAATTTTTGCTGCATTTTTGCTGCTATTGGCGAAAGTAACAGTCAGTCCGTTAATGTTTGAGGCGTAATTGGCTACAGGAGGATAACATCCTGCATTTACGGTTTTGATAATGGTGTCTTTCACTCCGCAGGCATTGGAAGCGATCAGGTAAACATTGTAATTCCCTCCCAGGGAATAGGTGTGCACAGGATTTGTAAGTGCAGAAGAACTGCCGTCTCCGAAAATCCAGTAGTAAGTGGTTGCACCCGTTGAGGTATTCGTAAAAGTGGAGCTTAAGCCGCTCTGGGCAGAAGTATACCCTGCAATAACAGGGGTGGCACTGTTAATCAGCCAGCCGGTATTGTCACCTCCATCGGTCGTGTTATTTGCGATAAATGTAGCACCCGATACGCTAATATCCTGTAACTGAATATAATTTAATGTAGCTGAGCCACCTGCCTGTGTGATCAAAGCCTGTGTGCCTGAGCTGTTAGAATGAAGCACTATGGGCTGGGTACAGGTTCCGTTAGCCTGGAAATAGGAGCTTATACTTTGTGTCATTCCGGATTGCAATATGTAAGTATTGCCTGCCGTGAAAATTAAACTGTCGTAAGCAGCATTGTTATTCAGAAATCCATTTCCGTTGAAAATCACCTGGTGAAAACTGGTCCCGTTATTCGCATTAATATATGCCGGAGAGGAAGGGAAAGTAATATTGTGAAAGGCCAGCCCTCCGGAAACAGTTGCATAGCTGCTGCAGACGTTCTGGAACAATACATCATAAAATCCATCATTGGTTCCGGCATTCAGGGATGGATAAGCAGTCCCGGTAAACTTAAGAAGGGAAGTGCCTGGATCAAGTGCAAAATTATTTCCACCACTGTACCAGGCATTGCTGCAACAATAGGAAAGAGTCATTGTAGAGGAACCAAGCATCAGCCCGCGTACATTACTATTATATGAATTAAAAGTACTGCAGTTAAGATTTTTATTGTTGGTTGAGAAATTTCCATAGTTAAGGGTAATGGTACCGGTTGTTGTGAATGCATCCTTCAGGGTCCAATTCCCGCCATTGCCATTAAAATTTACGCTTCCTGAAAATGCTTTTCCAGCTGAGGTAATGTAATTGCCGGTATCCACAGACTCGAAATACAGGTTACCCAGGTAATTCGTCATGATCATCGTAGACTTCATCGTGAGTGAACCATTAATGTGAAAATCTCCGCCTCCTGCGGTACCGCTCAATTGTATGGAAGATTTGGTAAGTGCAGACCAATCCATACTTTTGCAATAAGCATTCACATTAACTGTAACGGTTTGTGCATTCCCGGAAAAAGAGTTGCCGTCAAAATGCACATTTATGGTAGGGTCTGGAATGATACAGGCTGCAGTACCCCCGCTCGCAGCAGACCAATGACTTGGTGAATTCCAGTTGCCTGTGCCTCCTATCCAGTATAAATCCTTCGGTGAAGCATTGATTGTCCAGCCGGTATTGTCCCCCAGATCAGAAGTAAAATTGGCGGTAAATGTAGCTCCGCCTGTTGCGCTGATATCCTGTAACTGGACATAATTTACTGTTTCAGAACCGCTTGACTGACTGATAATTGCCTGAGTTCCTGCTGTGCTTGCATTGATAAAAATAGGCAAGGTGCAGGTTCCGGTTGCCTGGAAATAGTTGCTGATGGTTTGCGTATACGTGCTTTGCAGGGTATAGGTCTGTCCCGCCGCAAAAATTAAACTGTCATAGATAGCATTGTTGTTCAGAAAGCCAGGCCCGTTAAAAGTTACCTTGTTAAAACTGGTTCCGTTATTAGGCGATATGGTCGCAGTAGCTGTGGCCGGGAAGATCACGTTGTGGTAAGACAGACCGCCTGATATACCTGCACTTGCCATGGTGGCATTTTGAAATAAAACATCATTAAATGCGTCGTTGGTTCCACCGCCCAGAGAAGGATTTGTGCCTGTAAATTTAAGCAGAGAAGTGCCGGCATCAAAAGAGAGATTACTTCCTCCTGTATACCAGGCATCACCTCCACCGTAAGTGATCGTAATAGTAGAACTGCCCAAAGTAAGGCCACGCACATTGCTGTTGTTGGATTGAAAGTAATTGCAGGTTAGGCTCTGATTGTTAGTATACCATGTCCCGTAATTAAGTGTTATATAGCCTGTAGTATTAAAGGCATCCTGCAGGGTCCAATCTCCTCCGGCTCCTCCGGAGCCGTTGAAAAAAATATTTCCTGTAAAGGTTTTAGTTGCAGAAGTGATCTTATTACCTGTGTTTGTGGATTCAAAGTAGAGCGAGCCTGAATAATTGGTATTAATCATGGTTGACTTCATCGTTAAGGAACCGCTGATATGTAAATCGGAAGTGCCACTAACCTGAATGGAAGTTTTGGTAAGAGAAGACCAGTCCATGGAATTGCAATACCCGTTAACATTCATAGTAAGAGTCTGGGCATTGGCAGAAAAGGAATTAGCATCAAAATGCACATTGATGGAAGGGTTGGGAATGATGCAGGCCGCTGTGCCTCCGCTGGTTGCAGACCAGTGACTGGGTTCATTCCAGTTGCCTGTTCCTCCTATCCAGAATAAATCCGATGGAGAAGCAGTCAGATTCCAGCCGGTATTGTCCCCTAAGTCCGAAGTGAAATTGGCGGTGAATGTTGCGCCTCCCGTTGCATTTATATCCTTCATCTGTACATAATTTATTGTTGCTGATCCGGATACCTGACTGATAGCAGCCTGATTTCCGGCAGCGCTGGAACTAAACATAATAGGCAGCGAGCAGGTTCCGGTAGCCTGGAAATAGCTATTGATGGTCTGGGTATAGTTGTATTGGAGGGTATATGTTTGCCCTGCTGAAAAAATTAAACTGTCATAAATAGCATTGCCGTTCAGCACTCCGGACCCGTTAAAAGTTACCTTGTTAAAACTTGTTCCGTTATTTGCATAGATAGTGGAATTGGCAGTAGCAGGGAAAGTCACATTATTAAAAGAAAGACCCCCTGAAATGCCGGCACTTGTCATAGTGGCATTTTGGAAAAGAATATTATAAAAACCATCATTGACCCCTCCCTGCATGGAAGGATTTGTCCCAGTAAATTTAATGAGGGAGGTGCCGGCATCAAGAGCAAAATTACTTCCGCCGGTATTCCAGGCGCCACCTCCGCCATAAGTGATGGTAATTGTAGAACTGCCCAGGGTAAGGGCGCACACATTACTGGCGTTGTTAGCAAAGTAAGTGCAGGTAAGATTCTGATTGTTGGTTATGAACGATCCATTCGTAAGCGTCATGTTGCCGGATGTATTGAAAGCGTCCTGCAGCGTCCAGTCCCCTCCAATTCCGTCGAACGTTACAGTGCCAGAAAATATTTTTCCTTTGGAAGTAATTTTATTTCCGGAAAGCGCAGACACAAAATATAAATTAGCCGTATAATTCGTAATAATCATGCTGGAGTTCATGGTAAGTGAACCGCTGAAATATAAATCCCCTGTCCCGGCAGTTCCGCTTAACTGAATGGAGGTTTTGGTAATGCCTGACCAGTTCATACTGTCAACATTGGCTATTACATCAATGGTAACAGTCTGTGCGTTCCCGGTAAAGGAGTTGGCATCAAAATAAACATTGTCACTTGCTGTAGGAACGCAGGAACAGGTTGTTCCACCACTTGTGGCTGACCAATGGGCCGTCTTTGCACGTGCTGCGAATATATCCAGGATGAGATTAGTACGGTCCAATACC
>JABDEY010000031.1:20157-25106 GCA_013286805.1 Bacteroidota bacterium
ACTTGTGGCTGACCAATGGGCCGTATTGCTCCAGTTGCCGGTGCCTCCGATCCAAAACAAATTGGATGAAGAAACCGTTGTTGAAAAAAAGCTTCCCGCAAGAATCAGAGGAAGTATCCGGAATAATTTTGTAAAAATCTTCATAGTTAAGGATTGGAATTTAGCATCCCAAATATAATTTAAATTTCGACATGAGTGTATGACAAAGCGGATTGAAAAGATTCGATTTTAATGCTGAAAAGATCATTTATTAGTAATGAAACGTATATTCGTACCTAAAAACTTTAATATCCATTTTATGAAACTAGTCCACATTGCATCAGTAATCACCTTTCTGATTATTTACCTCATTAAGACAAGCTTATTGCTGCTGGGCAAAAACGAGCAGTTCGCCGGATTCACGAAAATCTTCCGCATACCGGAAATGATTATCAGTGTGCTTTTTTTAGTTACAGGCATTTGGCTGATGACCCAGATCCCGGTAATTAATACCCTTCTGATTGTAAAAATCATTGTCGTTCTGGCCTCCATACCCATTGCCATCATTGGATTTAAAAAGTCCAACAAGGCCCTGGCCTCCCTGGCGATGATTATGATTATAGCTGCCTACGGTCTCGCAGAAGTCAGTCATAAAAAAATGCTTGAGCCGGTCAAAGAACTCAGCAATAAAAATGACGGTAAGGAAATTTTTACCAATTATTGCAGTAAATGCCATGGACAGAACGGGGAGGCGATGCTGAATGGTTCTGCTAATTTTTCAATGTCTACTATTGATGATCAGGCTATTGTCAGAATGATCAAGGAAGGGAGCACAATGGGCAATATGCCGGCCTTTGGTTCTCAGCTGAGTGATGAGCAGATTCAGGCGGTCGGACACTACATAAAAACTTTCCGGAAATAAATCCCCTGGATGCGCGAAGGAGTTAGTAAAAGGAAGCAGCTGATAGACACTGCAAAGCTGCCGGAAACAGCTGTATTGGTGGGCATCATGAGCCGCCAGCAGGAGGAGCAGGAAGTGAAGGATTATCTGGACGAGCTTGAGTTTTTAGCCAGCACCGCCGGTGTAATCACTTTGAAACGTTTCGTTCAGCGTATGGAGAAACCGGATGTGCGAACTTTTGTAGGCTCCGGGAAAGTACTGGAAATTAAAGCATACATAGCTGAAAAGAAGGCTACGCTGCTCATCTTTGATGATGAGCTCAGTCCCTCTCAAATCAGGAATCTTGAAAAAGAAACAGGAGTGAGGGTATTGGACCGTACTAATCTCATCCTGGATATATTCGCAGCACGTGCAAAGACGGCCCATGCAAAAACTCAGGTAGAACTGGCGCAATATCAGTATCTGCTACCCCGCCTGACCGGATTATGGACCCACCTGGAACGCCAGCAAGGGGGGATAGGAATGCGTGGACCCGGCGAAAAGGAAATTGAGACAGACAGACGTATAGTACGTGACCGTATTTCTTTATTAAAGGAGGATCTTCAGAAGATAGACAGGCAAATGGCATCCCAGCGAAAGAACAGGGGAGAGCTGATCCGTGTAGCTCTGGTAGGTTATACAAATGTAGGGAAATCCACCATCATGAATCTGCTCAGCAAATCTGAGGTATTTGCTGAAAATAAATTATTTGCCACACTCGACACCACTGTTCGCAAAGTGGTGATAGAAAGTGTACCATTTCTCTTGTCCGATACTGTGGGCTTCATACGCAAACTCCCCACTCATTTGGTTGAATCTTTCAAATCCACACTTGATGAAGTGAGGGAAGCGGATATTTTACTTCACGTAGCAGATATTTCTCATCCCAATTTTGAAGATCAGATCCATGTTGTTAACCAGACACTTACAGATCTTAAAGCGCATGACAAACCTACGATTCTCGTTTTCAATAAAATTGATGTGTATACCTTTGAAGAAAAGGAAGAGGATGATTTAACACCTGGCACTAAGAAAAATCTAAGTCCTGAACAACTCAAAAAAAGCTGGATGGGAAAAATGGGAACCTCCTGTATATTTATTTCCGCAACAGGTAAAGAAAATGTGAATGGTTTTAAAGAGATGTTGTCTGATATGGTCAAGGATTTGCATACCAAAAGATATCCTTACTTGTAGCCGGTGATCAGTGTGCAGTAATCGGTGATCAGTTAATACTTACGAAAAAATAAATCTTTTACCGATAACCGATCACCCTTTTTACCGATAACCTAAACTTCAACCGACTCTTCCTTGCTCTCAATCACAAAATCTTTCCGGAAGGAATTGACAAGATCAAGTTTTTCCCATCCGAACGTTTCATATTTTTTTCCGTTCACTTCCTTAATACCGGGAGTGCGACCCATGTGACCATAGGATGCAGTCTCAGAATAGATTGGATTCCTCAATCCAAAACGCTTAACGATAGCGCTTGGCCTCATGTCCACTAATTTAGATACCCGAAGGGAAATTTCCCCGTCAGTTAGTTTCTTGCCATCTTTATCACGGGCCTTACATGTTCCATAGGTATTTACATACAATCCTACGGGCTGAGCTACCCCGATGGCATAGGCCACCTGTACAAGTACATCATCACCTTCTGCCGTATGCTTCCTTTTTGAGAATTTATTTCCAGAAAATAAATTCCTGACTTTAATGCTGTCAAATCAAGTGACTGGTAGATTGCATTGTTAGCGACCGCCATATTTTCTGAGCTGACAAGCTGACCCAATGATGTGAAAACCCGAATGGTAACCAAATTAGTTTCATTCAGTGAAGCCCTGACAGTAAACAAACCGGATGTAGGGTTTGGATACAGAACCATGCTTCCAGCCTCTGAAGTCGCAAAAGTAGTCATGCCGGTTGTTGTGGCTTTCTGAATAACCAATGAATAGGTCTTCACCGTATCAAACCGGGGAGATTGTGCTATGCTGAACGCAGTTACATAACTTTCAGTAAAAATTTCCAAAGGGTGGGTCCCCACTAAAGCCGGGTTGGAAGTTGTTCCGGTAATGACTGTACAGCTTCTTGTTCCTCCATAAAAATGGCAATTGGGTTTACCACATGCATAACTATAACCTGCAGGTAATCCGGACACATTTATAATATCAACAGAGTCAATGGTTGCTGTAACCGGGATACCTGAAACGGTCACATTTGTATCCAGTGGAACTACATTCGTTATAACCATTCTGTAATTTGAATCGAGCCAGGCTGTATTTAGAGCAGCGGGCCAGTTACCGTCCGTTGATTTTTCTGCAGGATTGGGTACGCAGGCCTGGGCAAAAAGGGCAGCGCCTGAAATTGTAATTAACAGCGTGAGTAATGTCTTTTTCATCTTCTTTATTTTTAGGTGTCCTTTAATCAGTCTGATCAGTATTCTTCGCAAATTTACATTTTTAATGTGAAAACTGCCAAATTACCTTAGAACAATTTCGTAGGAGGTCCCGCTGATATCCACAATCGGAGAACTGCCGCATGTACCATTACCCCAATTGACCGTTCTGTTTACTTTGCCTGTGGGTGTTAAATTTAGCACACCCTGCGTATAATAACGCCTGGTCGCCAATGTACAGGAAAAATCTCTGATCAGTGCACTGCCAGTAACAGCTGAATAACCAATGCCAGTGGCGCTTACACCATTTTCCTGACCGGTTAGGGACCATTTCGCCTGGCTCCAGTTAATTGTGCTGTCAGAGCTGTTCCATCCGGAAATCAATTCAGAGGTCCGGGAAGATGACCAGGTTATTGTTCCTCCGCCTGTTATGGCAATGGAGCCTTTAACATTCAAGCTCCAGTTCATGTTATTCTGTCCATTCAATCCATTATTGGTAACAATTGCTGTACCAGACACCCTATTGCCATTAATTAAATAGTTATTGAATGTAATAGTGTGCGTATGGCCAGGAGATTTATACGGACTTGTATAATACACAATGACCTCTCCTCCTCTGATTCGCCCGTCAGGGCTTCCGCAGCCATTTGTAAAATTAATCAGGATAGTGTCCTGATCGGCAGGGTTTTTATTCTGAAAAGTTACTATGGCACAGTTGATTAAAATCCGGGTGGTGCCGTTATTTCTGTATTGGGTAACGCTTTCTGTCGACCCGGCTTCCTGAGCTATAATTTCAGCATCGTCAAAGGTAGCCTCAGCATAAGCATTGTCCCTTGATGAATTGGTATCGTTGTCAACAGGTTTGGATTTTTTACAACCCGCGCAAATCATCAGAAAGACTGCCATAGTAAACACATGCTTCATCATCACCTTGTTAAAGATAAAAAGATTTTAGTACATTAGCAGCCCTAACTAAAAAAAGAAAGCAATGTCGTATTTATTTACTTCCGAATCGGTATCAGAAGGGCATCCTGATAAAGTGGCTGACCAGATTTCCGACGCAATTATTGATGCGTTTTTGACCTATGATTCAACTGCCAAGGTTGCATGTGAAACATTTGTTACAACAGGACTCGTTGTCATTGGTGGCGAAATCAAGTGCAATGAAACAGCCAAGGCGAAGGTGGATGTACAAAAAATTGCCCGCGCAGTAATTGCCAAAATTGGTTATACTAAATCAGAATATCAGTTCGATGCGGTTTCCTGTGGAGTGATAAATGTTTTGCATGAACAGAGTTCGGATATCAATCAGGGTGTGGAACGAAAGAATGACGAGGATCAGGGTGCCGGTGATCAGGGAATGATGTTTGGTTACGCTTGCCGTGAAACAGACAACTATATGCCGCTGCCGCTTGAACTTTCTCATCTGCTGCTGCAGGAACTGGCTGTTATCCGCAGAGAAGGAAAAAAAATGAAATACCTCCGCCCGGATGCAAAGTCTCAGGTAACGATTCAATACAGCGATAAAGGCAAACCGGAGAAAATTGAAACCATTGTATTATCAACGCAACACGATGATTTTGCCGGGGAAAAAGAAATGCAGGAAAAAATAAGGGAAGATGTTGTGAATATTCTTATTCC
>JABDEY010000032.1 GCA_013286805.1 Bacteroidota bacterium
CGGAAGCCGCTTCATGATTTCGACGTCATTTGTATCTTTCAACAATTCTTCGGCATTAAATGTTTGCATAGGCAGCGTTTATAAATTCAGGATAAAAATACTATTTCTTCGGACTTTTTAACTAAGCTTAAACTTCAGGTAACAGATTTTAAATCCTTTGCTCCTGAATAAAGCCTCATAAAAGGTTTGAATAGAGGCAGCGTCAATGTATTCATCTGAAACCTGCCCATACAGGTTATTGGTCGAACAAAGCAACGGATATTTACGGTCGGCAATCACTTCCATCGTATACTGCCAAAAAGGTTCGTTGTCCGTTTTGAGATGAATAACCCCGTTCTGCTTCATCAGGTTTTTATAACGGTCAAGAAAACGAACAGAAGTTAAACGTTTGCGTTCTCTTTTTTTTTGTGGCTGAGGATCCGGAAAAGTGATCCAAATCTCATCCACCTCATCCTTTGCAAAACACGCCTCAATAAAATCAATCCGGGTGCGTAAAAAAGCCACATTGGAAATCTTTTCATCCAAAGCCGTTTTTGCCCCTCTCCAGATACGATTACCTTTTATATCAATACCAATAAAGTTTTTATCGGGATATTTTTTTGCAAGTCCAACCGTATATTCCCCTTTTCCGCAGCCCAATTCCAATATAATTGGGTTGTTATTTTTGAAAGGCGTAGCCCTCCAATCCCCCTTTTGTTTCAAACCCTCCTTTATATCCTGAAAGCCAAACTCATAAACATTGGGAAACGAAGTTACCTCGGCAAAACGTTGACGTTTTCTCTTAGCCATTCAATTTCAGGATTTTTTCAAAGTAAAGGAGAATACCGAACCCACCCCCTCTGTGCTCATCACGCTGATTGTCTGATGATGCGCCTCCAGAATATGCTTCACGATGGCTAAACCCAGACCTGTTCCACCCTGCTCCCGTGAACGATGTTTATCTACTCTATAGAACCGTTCAAACAGCCGTGGCAAATGCTTTTCATTTATTCCCATTCCATTGTCGGAAATTTCAACCCGTATTTGATCCCCGATATCGGAAAACTTTAATTTGGTCTCACCATATTCTTTGCCATAAATGATTGAGTTTACGAGCAGATTCGTCAAAACCTGCTTAATCCTGAATTTATCAGCAAAAACAAAAATAGGTTTATCTTCCGGATTATTCTGACTGAAAATAATTCCTTTGGCAGTAGCCATCATTTCTTCGGCTTTTAATATCTCCTTCGTCAATGCGTTCAGATCAAATTTTTCGATATCCAGTTCCAGTTGACCGGATTCCAGCTGCGTAATTGCTTCGAGGTCATCTACGATACCTATCATACGTTCAACGCTGTTTTCAGCGCGCTGCAAATAATCCCTGTTGATTGTTTTGTCTTCAAGACCACCATCCAGCAATGTCAAGACATAACCCTGAATGTTAAATATTGGCGTCTTCAATTCATGTGATACATTCCCAAGGTATTCCTTCCGATACGTCTCCAGTTTTTTCAAACGGTCAACCTCCTCTTTGCGTTCCTCCGCCCAGACTTTAACTTCACGATTAATATCACCGATCACATCCTGGCTAAACTCCATCTCTTCCTCCACATTACCCGGCTCAAATAAGGGCCAGCTTCCTGTGGATGTTGGAGCCAGTCGTTGTGGAGCGCTGTCTGCCCTCTCCTTTGCCTGACTTACAGTGTCTGTTTTCCTATACTTGTTTATGTTCACGTACAGTTCTCTCAGTCTGCGATAGATCAAAATCCGGCCTGAAAAATAAACAATGACAAATGCGATGGAAAATACGATTCCTGAGAGAAACAACAATGACCGAATCACTAACTCAGGTCCAAAAAAATAAACGATTAAGAAAAAAATTCCGGAAATTAAAATTGATTCTGCCAGAGATTGAACAAGTGGAGAAAATTTATTCAAGCAAAAAAATTAAGGAATTTGCATTACAGGGGTACTCACAATATTGCTTTTATGTCCGGCCCTGTCATAGATAAAAATGTCATAGCGAAAGATTGGATACATAGGCTTCCCGCTACCGCTTATACTCGGCGGGCCAAACGGGCCGGACATCATAAAGTTAATCTCGCCATGGAGCGATTTATCCGGACCGGCTGGAGTCAGATTCGATATATGTTCATAGACCAATGTACTGTCTTTTGATTGAGGACTATAATAGCGCTTGAATTTCCCGTCTTTCGGATCCTGATAATAGTACAACATAATAAAATCGTAATAAGGCGGAGCCTGAACATTATAGGGCGCTGCAGAATCCATAACTGTACCTCCTCCCACATCTCCGTCACCATCCGTGAAGGAAATAGTTACGCTGGCCGTAGTATCCAGTACAACCCAATCCCAACTCTTAAATTCAATTGCAGGTATATTAGAAACACTCTGCACTTTCAGGCATCCGGATGCCCCGATTCCAATTAGCGCAACAAACAACAGTTGTAATTTTGTTTTCCACCTCATTTAAGTCCAAATTTACGATAATTTTGCTGCCAAAACAATTTGCATAACGTGAATACCGAGACCTTTACAGAGCGTTTATTTTCCATTACTTCTGGTGGTTCCTTCGATCATCTTGCCCTGGACATATTTCAGTATCAGGCACAACATAACCCTGTATACAGGACTTATATACAACATCTTGGCATCCTTACAGACTCCATAAAAAATGTATCCCAGATACCATTCTTGCCAATAGAATTTTTCAAAACACAGAAAGTAATTAGTGGCAACAGACCCGTTGAAATTCAGTTTTCAAGCAGTGGTACGACATCTGACAAACCCGCTCAACACCATCTAAGTGATCTGGCCTTATATGATGCAGTTTTTACGAGGGGATTTGAGCTCGCTTACGGCGCTCCGGATCAATATGTATTCCTTGCTTTACTTCCCTCCTATCTTGAGCGGACCGGCTCATCTCTTGTGTATATGGCGGATAAATTAATTCATTTAAGCAAAAATGCCAACAGTGGGTTTTACCTCGACAACCTGGATGAACTTATCTCAAAAATAGAAGAACAAGAGCAGGCCAGGCAAAGATATATTTTGCTGGGCGTCACTTATTCTATACTGGATCTGGCCAACCGCTACCTTCAAAAAAAACTTTCTCCACTTCAATGCGCTATCATCATGGAAACCGGAGGAATGAAGGGCAAAAGGAAGGAAATGATACGCCCGGAAGTGCATCAGTTGCTTCGTCAGGCATTTGGAATGAAAAATATACATTCCGAATATGGCATGACTGAACTATTATCACAAGCTTATTCCAAAGAAAATGGCCTGTTCTCCTGCCCACCCTGGATGCGTGTTTCTATCCGGGACACAAACGATCCATTTAAGTCACTGGGTGCTAACAGAACAGGTGGTATCAATGTAATCGATCTCGCCAATATTTATTCCTGTTCTTTTCTGGCTACCCAGGATCTGGGAAAAATGGTTGAAGAAAACGAATTTGAAGTGTTGGGTCGCTTTGATGGAAGTGATCAGAGAGGGTGTAATCTGCTGATCTAAACACGCTCCTGTTCAAAACTTCAATTAAAGCGGGTATTAGTTAGTCCGTGCGGAATTACTTTTACAGAGATGTTAAAAAAAATAATTCCCTATATTAAAAACAAGTACTCCCTGACGCTTATTGCTTTTGCCATATGGATTTCGTTTTTTGATAAAAATGATTTGGTTTCTCAAATGGATCTTCGCAAGGAAGTAAAGAAACTGGAAACCGAGCGGCTATATTTCGTTACAGAGATAAATAAAAACAAAGTGGACCTGAAAGAATTAAAGACAAATCCTAAGAATCTTGAAAAATTTGCCAGGGAAAAATATCTGATGAAAAAGGATAATGAAGATGTATTTGTCCTTATTGAGAAGCAATAAAAAAAACCGCTTTTCTAATTTACCAGATTCTGAAGGTTTTTTTACCAGCTGCCTCCAGATCCTCCGCCTCCAAAACTTCCTCCCCCAAACCCTCCAAATCCTCCTCCTCCGGAAGAACCACCACCACCAAAGCCGCCGCCCAACAAAGATCCTGCTCCATACAGCATACCTGCTCTGCCAATAGACATCCCTCCTCCACCTCTCGGCAGTATGGCTATAATAACAAAAATGATAATGAAAATAATAAAAAGCCAGTTGTTTCCATGTGCATTTCTCTTTTGATAGTCCTTGGAATTAAATTCTCCCTTTGCAAGACTCATCAACACATCCGTAGCAGCATTCAGACCACCATAGAAATCCTTGTTCTTAAAATGAGGAAGAATCTCCTGTTCAGTAATGTGATTCGTGGTAATATCCGGAATAGCACCTTCCAGGCCATAACCTACCGCTATAAATATTTTACGATCACCCCTCCCACCACTTGGTTTAATCAGAATGACAATCCCATTGCGCTTGTCCTTTTTTCCAACCCCCCACTTATCGCCAATGCGTGTAGCATATTCCTCAGGTTCCAAACCCTGCAAGTCATCCACTATTATAATAGCAATTTGATTGGATGTACTCTGGCTAAAATGCAACAACTTCTGTTCCAGATTATTTTGTTCCTCAGAAGATAAAAAATCCGGAAACTCTTTGGAGAGATTGTTTACAAGCCTTGGCGGATTGGGCCTTTCAGGCAGGTTGTCCTTGTCAACAGCAAATAGCGCTATAGAGGAAAACAGAACTAGAAAGAAAGAGCATAAAACTATTTTCATCTTGCTAAAAAACAGTTAATTAAAGAATAGCGGAGCGAACCGTCCGGGAATTGCATACTAACCAAAGGATACCTCATCTTTCAATTCATTTACATCATCGCGCTGGTGTGGAAAGTGGATTTTCAATTGCTCCCCTGTCTTCAACAGTCCTTCGCACAATGCTTCGGTGAATTTACCTTCTTTGAACTGTTGCTGCATTCCTGATTTAATACTCACCCAAAACGCATCCTGAACAGCCTTATGAATTCCAGCATCTCCCAGAATAGCAAATTTCCTGTCCTGGACCGCAAGATAAAATAAAACCCCGTTCCTGAGTTTCGTTTTATGCATCTTCAGCTTCGAAAATACCTTTGTTGCTCTTTCCATAACATCACCTTTGCAATGGTCCTCAATGTGAACCCGTATTTCGCCGGAAGTATCAGCTTCGGCATGAATAATTGCCTGCTTTATTACTTCCTGTTGCTGAACGGAAAAGAATTCTCTGGCGGTATGATTAGCCATCTTCCTGGTTTATTTAGTACTTACGGTATAAATTAGGCTATGGCTTTTCAAGTCCAAGCCTACTTAATATCAAATTTTACCTGTGGAGCTTTCTCCGCACCGGCATCAGCTTCAAAATATCCGCGTTTTTGAATGCCAAACATTCCGGCCCATATATTTCGCGGGAAAACCCGGACATAACTGTTTAGCTCTTTAACTGCATCATTAAACTTACGCCTTTCTTCTGCAATACGGTTTTCCGTACCTTCCAGTTGTTTTTGCAAGTCCATGAAATTCTGGTTCGCCTTTAAATCAGGGTAATTTTCTGCAACAGCCAGCAGCCGTCCCAATGAGGAAGTTACAGCTCCCTGAGCTGCCTGATAATTGCGCATAGTTTCCGGAGTCAGTTTGGAAGGGTCAATCATTACCTTGGTTGCGTTTGCACGGGCTTCAACTACCGCCTGCAAAGTCGATTTTTCAAAATTGGCGTATCCCTGAACTGTTTGCACAAGATTTGGTATAAGATCCGAACGGCGCTGATAAACCACCTCCACATCATGCCATTTTCCGTTTACTTCCTCGTCCATGCGCTGCATGGTGTTATAACTTCCGCAACCATTAAATCCAATAAGCAGGACTATAAATCCTATTATTCCCAGTGTGATCAGACTCTTGTTCATGTTATTGTTTTTAAAATGTTATTTTATTATTCTATTCTTCTAAAGAATAATGTCCTGTATTATGGTTGATATCCCATTAGTCCATATTCTATAAAACGATTACTCAATTAATTCTATACTTCTTTTGATAAACTTCGTTAATTCCTCTCCTTTCAAGAGGTTTTGAGAAAGAAGCGCAAGATCTGCAGCCTGCTTGGTCAGTTGTTCCTGTTTGCCACTATCACTTTCAGCAATAATTTTACTGATCAGCGGATGATTTGAATTAACAACAAGATTGTACATATCTGGCGGAGTACCCATAAATCCCATACCCCCTCCACCTCCCATAGCGCTCATGTCTTTCATACGGCGCATGAATTCAGGTTGTGTAATCAGAATCGGGCTGTCCTTTTCACTCAGGCTTTCAAATACAACTGTAAATTTTTCCTTGGGAATAACTTTCTCAACGATAGGCTTGAATGTATTCTGCTGTTGTTCGGATAACTTTGAAGGCTGGGACTCCTCCTTTTTGATAAGCTTATCAATCGTATCTGCATCGACCCTTACAAAACTCGCATTCTCCAGTTTTGTTTCAATAAAATTGATAAAATGCGAATCTATTGGCGTATCCAATACCAGCACTTCATACCCCCTGCTTTTGGCCGTTTCAATGTAGCTGTGCTGCTCAGTAATATTGGTTGTATATAAATAAATCAACCGCTTTTCCTTGTCCGTTTGCAGAGGTTTTATCTTTTCAGCATATTCTTCTAATGTATACAGTATATTATCGGTTGTTTTGAACAAGGCAAACTTCTGAGCGCGTTCATTAAACTTCTCATCCGATAACATACCATATTCAATAAATACCTTAATATCTTCCCATTTGGATTCAAAATCCTTCCTATCCTTTTTAAACAGTTCCTCCAGTTTATCAGCCACTTTCTTCGTAATGTGGGAACTTATCTTTTTAACATTGGCATCACTTTGCAAATAACTTCTGGAGACGTTCAAAGGGATATCCGGCGAATCAAGCACTCCCCTTAATAACATTAAGAAGTCCGGCACAATGTTTTCAACAGAATCCGTAATAAATACCTGGCGGGAGTATAACTGAATTTTATCCTTTTGAACCTCTATCCGCTGCTTTATCCTGGGAAAATAAAGTATACCCGTCAGATTAAAAGGATAATCCACGTTCAGATGGATATGAAACAAGGGTTCCTCAAAAGAATACGGATAAAGTTCCTTGTAAAAATTCTTATAATCCTCATCCGTAAGTGAAGCCGGAGCCTTGGTCCATGCTGGATGCGTATTATTTATTATCTTATCCTCAAACTTGATTTCAACAGGCAGAAACTTACAATACTTCGTTAACAGAGTCTGTATCCTGGCAGGTTCCAGGAACTCATCTGAATCATCTGCAATGTGAAGAATGATATCCGTTCCCCGCTCTTTTCTTTTATGCTCCTCTAATTGATAATCCGGACTGCCATCACATTCCCAGCGCACAGCTTTTCCTTCTTTATAACTTTTAGTAATAATCTCCACTTTTGAAGATACCATGAAGGAAGAATAAAAACCCAATCCAAAGTGACCAATGATGTTGTTCACATCCGTTTTGTCCTTATACTTATTGACAAACTCTTCAGCACCTGAAAATGCCACCTCATTAATATATTGTTCCACCTCTTCTCCTGTCATGCCAAGACCTTTGTCCTTTATGCTTATCGTCTTCTTTTTTTTGTCTACCAAAATTTCAATGGCAGTTTCTCCTACCTCCCCCTTGTACTCGCCTATTTTTGCAAGGGCATTCAACTTTTGAGTTGCATCAACAGCATTTGAAACCAATTCACGTAAAAAAATTTCATGATCCGAGTACAGAAATTTTTTGATGATTGGAAAAATGTTCTCGGTTTGTACGTTAATCTTTCCTGTTTTCATTATTCAACTATGTTAACTGTTTATAAAAACTAGCATTGCACATGCAAGCACCGGTCATATGACAAACTGCGTGCCATCGGCAAATAACTGCCAAACTGCCTTAATTACGCAAGTCTATATTCCAGTCATTTTCATGCGTTTTTAAGCAAATTTGAGACTTTTAGAAGCAGGATATAGCGATAATTATTCAGGAAAAGTATAAAAATTCAGTGTAAACACCACCTGTTAAAATGTCAGGTGGTGTTTATTATACGCTTTCGAGCAGATTTGAATTCATTCCATGTTTTCTTAAGCAGTATGATTGCAAAGTAGTGATTATTGCTATATTTGGTCAAAAACTAACAAAATGCCTGTTAAATTTGACAAATTGCAGTCTCCACTTTCGTGGTATTCGCTGACATATCAATCTAATGATATCCTCAATGTTCGACTTACCCATGAGCAGCATTGTCTAATAAAGCCTATGATTACGAAAATTTTATTTGAAGAAATTGGAGCATCTGATTTCCAAAGTCATATACACGGAACTATAATTTTTTCTGTAACCAATGCACCGCTTGAAAAATTTGATTTGATTGTGGCTGAATTAACAAGGCCGATATTGACTAATGCTCCGCCATTGCTTTTTTCTTTATGTTTAATTGCCCATGGAAACGACCCTGTTTTACAATATATGCATATTAATGGTAGTGATACATTGAATGCCCATTACCTAAATTTAATTAGGGATTTTTACCCACGCAAACCAATCTTAACTCTAAAGAAGCCGCCGCAAAGATGATTCGAGGTTTATTCGTCATCTGAAATAGACTTTATCCCATAAGACCAACCGTATTTCCATTTGTTTTTTACGGTGATTAATAAACATTTGAAGTCGGTTTTTAACCAATTCCATCGGAGATATAATGGAATGTTGGGAGAGTACCACCTGTAGCTTATTTCTTCAATCATGTTCATAAATAGATTCGGATTTTAAAATCCCGCCCTAAGTTCCGGGTAGCGTCAATTGTTCCATCCCTTTTAGAGATGAAAAAACAGTTTCCCAAAATTTCACTTTATATTATTTTTTCATAGGCGATATCTGTGTTAAAGAATTTATATACTCCATTTGCTAATTCACACGCTACGTTAATAAAAATGAATTGAAAACTTTTTAGTCGGGCATTTAGCCGAAGTTCTGGAATGTGCTTTTTAAATACCTTCATTGCTCCACGGAATATGTTATTGGCAAGTGATGCCGCAATCAGGAAGACGGTATTCTCATTCATGTTCATAAATGGTGGCAGCCGCCAACCAAAATCATTTTTCATGAAATCAAATTTTCTTTCGGCATTGCCTCTCTTGTTATAGTCGTAAATTATTTCTTCTGGCGGTTTGTCGAAGTCGTTTGTAATAATAACCTTATAATTATAGCCCTTATGTTCTTTCCACAAGCCTTCTGGGTATTTCGTGTGGCCCTTTAAAAGCCCTTTTTTGTCAAGGTCTCTTAATTTGATTTCTACATCTCTTTTTCTGTCACTTTCTCCTATATCCTCAATAAATTTCTTGTTTACGCCAATAAGTTCTCTTGCGGCAACGATTCTATATACGCCATAGATATCGGTCATACGATAGCGAATTTCCCCGATTTCACACGGACGGATATGATACGCTGTTTTAAGCTCTGTCTGCTTCCAGTCCTTATAGGTTTCAAGTTGATGCATCATTGTCTTAAAGTACCGGCTGACTCTGGCCCGTATTATAAATTTTATTCCCCTCTTATCAAGCATCTCAATTATGCTCCTGTTGTAACCAGCTCCATCACTAACAACTTTTCCTACTTTGATTTTATTTTCTTCCAGTATATCTATGCACTGTTCCAAACACTCTTTAAGCCGGAAATCTGGGCTTGCATTTCCGCTCCGGAGACTTATGTTTACAGGCAAATCGCCAATCAGACAAACCAAAGGAGAAAACCCACATTTTGAATGATGGCCTGAATAATTTGAACCAGCACAGTCAGTTTCAAGGAAGGTAGCATCAATGTCAATTGTGTATTTTACGCCTTCTTCCAAAATTCCCATACGCTTTGTGGCTTTCACGAGCATCCTGTTTAAAATAATGTTGTCATCATAAGATGTAGTGACGGCTTTGGCTGTATAATCTTTTGATGTGGTTTCATGTTTAAATATTTCAGATGCCAGTTTTTTCATGACTCTGCCAAGTGTATCGTGACTTGGAAGTTTTAATCCTGGAATAATCGCTAACTTCTTTTTAAGTTTTGTGATGTGGTCTAATCTTGAGCCTCCACAGAGAGCAGTTAGTATCCATGCAATAAATACATCCTCATATCCAAATTTTGATTGCTCAACTCTTTTTCCAAGGCAGCCGCGAATGACCTGCGGTATTCCGAAATCCTTTATTTTTTTAAGGATGGGAACCACACCTCCATGGGGAGACACATTTCTATTTGAGCGTACCGCTTTCACAATTCTTTCTACCTGTTTTAGATTTGGTCGACTTGTAAACTAAAAGGTCTTTTTCTTCAAAAGCAATACATGTTGTTAACTTTCTGGAAATGTTGTCAACCTTTTTGGGAACAAATTCTATTGCCGTACTTAGTTGTACATCCCATGATAGTGATGATGGAGAAGAATTTTCCGCCATAGGCATTCGGGAACTTGGCTCTTATTCCGGTTCTCTGTATCACGGAGCCACAGGTAGGAGAGTTCATCGTTTAACACTTTAAAGCCGTCTTCATCTATGTAATGATGCCCAGGAAGGCTCATAAAGTCGTTCAGACAATTAACGATGTAGTCGTCAAAGTTTATAGGTTTCAGTTCTGTTTGTTTATTATTCTTGTCCATATTTTCCGTGTCCATGTTTTCCAGTTTTTAAAATGTTATTTTATTTTAACAAGGAAGCAGAACAGGAAATCCCCACTCCCTGTTTGCTTCTTGAAATAACCTGCGATTTTGCCGGTTTATTGGCACTCCCAGCAATGCAGAGTTATCCCACGAATCGTTATGATTCCTTGGTTGCTGCATTGAAGGTTAATTAAATTGCTTTGCGAAATTCAAGCATTGGTATTTCGGGAATTGCTGTCCCAGCAATGCCTCGCACGGAGCCATAGAAATTGATACTATTTGAAAGTATCTGCTCCAAAACTTTTTCTCTTTGCTTCCACAGAAGCTGCATTTTCAGCTTTTCGCTCTGATGCGACTCCTGAATGGTTTTGAACCCGGAAATCATGGCTTCAAACACATTTTTGAATTCTTCGCTGGTCAGGTAGTTATAGAGCAGCTCCATTTTTGTTTCTTTGCCTTGCTTCGTTACAGCGACTGACTGCAATTTAAGGAGTCCATACCGAAGGACAAGGGATAGTTCTTTGACATCATCAAATCCGCACACCCAAACACCTTCAACTATCCCATACCGCTCAATACCTTTTGGCAAAGCATTGGTGACAAGTACCAAGACATCAGCTTTCGCATTGAGATTGTCCTGTTTAAATTTCGTAATCCAATCGTTGCTCCAGCTTTTCGTCCTTTTAGATTCATAATAAATGCTCCCACAAATTGCACCACTATTCGTCTTCACAATTTGCAGGATGTCGGCGGCATTTGCTCCTTTCCTTGATTGGGAGATGGTATCATGAGGATGAAAGTCTGTCAGCAGTTCAAGTATTTCAAGCTCCTGAACTTCTCCTTGCAGTTGCATACTGCCTTGTTCAGCCTTACGCTTCGCCTCATCCAGTTTTACCTTGAGGTCTTCAATAATTTTCTCTCTTTCACGCAGTTTCAAAAAACTTTCTTGTTGAACCTGCTCCTTGATGGTTGCACGGGCTTTTTCCAGACGTTCTGTAAGTTCTTTCTCCTTTTCAAGGACTATGCGGGTCTCGGACTCTTCCATCTCACGCTTGAGCCTTTCTAATTGGGCTTTTGTACCATTCAGTTCCTTTATTTGAGACGATTTTTTCAGAAGTTCTGTTTCGAGTTCGTGAAGTTGCCGGCTTTTCTCTTCATTGATTTGCTTACGGATAGTCACTTTAAAAGCTTCCTCCTTGGATTGCAACAAATTGTTGACCTTAGAATTCACAAGCTCATCAACCGCTTTCTTTTCTTTTGAGAGTTGTTTTGTTTGCCTGTTAAACTCTTCTTGTTGCTGGCTCAGCTCTATTTCTCTTTCACGGAGTTCAATTTCGAGGTCTTTCCTAATGGACTTTTCAAATTGAGCAACCATCAGCTCGTCAACATTAATCAAGCTCTTGCAGCTTGGGCATTTCATTTCAACATTAGTTTTCATTGGCACTTTGTTTTTATTGTTACGCTCACCCACTATGAATGAACGGTAATCAAAAAATGATACTGTGTGTTGCCTCAATCTGCCAGTGCCAGGCGAGAGGGGTTAATCGGGGATATAAAGCCTAAAATGTGCTTCATATGGACTTATACGCTAAATACGACATATATGTTACATTAATTTCAATATATTTTGTATATTTAAGTTCAAATAACTGATTATCAATACAATAAATTTCAGCAATTATGGATGATAAAGCCTATTTAGTGGCCCTTGGAGCCAAGATAATGGCTCTCAGAAAGGCAAAAGGGCTTACCCAAGCTGAATTAGCACACCTCTTGGGAGCGAATCATCCGCAGGAAATAGGAAGAATTGAGGCTGGCACAGTCAATAGCACAATCAACATGCTCAGAAAGATAGCCAAAGAATTGGATGTTAAGGTTGGGGAATTGGTGGAAATTAACTGAATTTCATTTTTTTGAGCATATTTATCTAACATGAATACCTCCGGCAGAACTCTCCAAAAAAAATACATTTTCAAGTTTAAAATACCTGATGAGAAGGATTTGCCAAAAAAAATTAGCGACGAACTACTTGAAGTGATGTATCGAATAGATGAGTTTTCTTGGCATCTTGTAAATGAAGGTATTATAGATAAAGAGATAGCAGAAATGGGAGAAAAAAGTGAAGCTGAATTTTTAATTACCGAATATGAAAAAAACAACATAGTTGGTTCCCCACTATTTGATGAAATAATAAAATCAGATAACTTCAAAAATATAGTCAGAAAGAAAACCGATTATTTGTGGTTATTTATTGCTGGTCGGGAAGACCAATCTCCATAATTCTAATTGTAAGCCAAGAAGAAGATTTCGTTCTTCTTTTTAAAATTACTTCTGTAACATTTCTATTGTTATTTAAATGATGTGTAAAGTGTTCTATGAATATATGTTCCCATGCATTAGCTCTAAATTCATTTGGCAAATCAAAATGTCGAACTAAGGCATTAAAAATTAGATGACCTGCGTTCCATTCATCTCCATCATTACAAGATTCTATGCATATACGTATATTATTAGCATCTGCTAAAAATACATTATAAATAAAATTGTGTATTTGAGCCCTTGTCGGAAACATTACAAATCAAAACTAACAAAAACTCTATCATTTTTTATTTTTAGTTAATTCAAAATATTGTCATATTAAAATCAACCTTTTCAGGAAACTATTGCAGAACAATCTTCCTGATATCAATCGTATTCCCGCTACCGTCAATCAAATTCACAAAATAAACTCCTTTGCCTGTCCAGGTTGAAAGACTAATAACAAATTGCTTTTGGGTAATCAGGCTGCTGAATTCGGTTTGACCCAAGGTATTCGTAATTTTTATCGTATAGCCTGTTAATCCTGAAAAATTGTTGCCGTTATCAATTGTGATTTGGCTGTTTGCCGGATTTGGATAGATTTTGATGCTGTTTGCGAATGTAACCGGGTTGAAGCCTGTCATAGTTGTATTTATCACAAGAGTATCCGTTACAGTGATGTTTTGGGAACAAATTGCTTCGTTATAAATGGCGTTGACCTCCCCAGAAGTTATTGCACGATTGTAAATTCGGATGTCATCTATCACACCATTAAAGAATTCATATATAGAGGAAAGCCTGCCTCTACCAATAAATATGTCCTGCGTATTGCTGAAATTGTAGGTGGAAAAACTTTGCTGTTGCAGGGCTCCATTAAAATAAATCCTTACGCTATCATCCAATCCCCATGTTCCGACAATGCTATACCAGTTTCCTGTTGAAAAGGTGGATGTGGATTGAGACGCTACTCCTGAAAGATAACTACCCGAAGTTGCCCAGAAATCCTGACCATTACCTTTCGCTCTTACGCTTGTCCTGAATCCGTTTCCACTACTGGTCATTTCATCTACTACTGATGAATTGGTATCCTTTGCGACATTTATCCAGGCACAGAATGAAATTCCTCCTGAAAAGTTTATTGTTGAAGAAGCTGTTCCACAGTCTATGTAATTTGTTGTGCCGTTGAACTGATAGGCTGAATTCGGGTTTCCGAATCGGTCTGCAGTAAGCGTAGCGCCATTCACAGTGCCGTTCACATTATTACCGCTCTGGTCGTTTGCATTGCCGTTGAAAGGATAGTAGGCTACAAGCCCTTTGGTCGGGATTTGCGCTGTGACAACTGAAGTTATAAGGATTGCACTGACGAATAAAGAATTTAGAGTTTTCATGGTTTCTAATTTTTGGTTTACTTTTTATTTCCGGCTGCAATATATAACTATTCTTGGTATGCTAACCGATTGGATAGCACATTTTATTACAAAAAGGTGCTATTTGGTACTGGTCAAAAGCCGGCAAATGGACGAAAAGGAAAAGAAGGAAAGATTAAAACTTCAAAAGCGCTTCGGAGAGCACCTGATAAAACTTAGGAAAGCGGAAGACATTACTCCTGCAGAGCTGGCAAGACGTTGTTTTATGGAGCGGTCAAATATTGCAAGGCTGGAAACCGGGCGGACTAATCCTTCATTGTTTGTCCTGAAAAAGCTGGCTGCCGGGTTGGGGGTTGAGATGGATGAGCTTTTACAGGGATTTAGATAAAATTCCTTGTTTTCTAATTAACTTGTCTTTTCAAGGCAAGAAATAATTTTATCCTCGAATTTAAAATCAGAGTCAAAAATATTTTTTGATTGTTTTCGTTTTATTTTAATTTCATAAAAATCTACGAAGGTCAAATTCGGCATATTTGGTATTACCAAATCATCAAAATACCCAGTAAATTCCTCTTCATCATTTGAGCCAAAGGTAAAGTGTCCGGTCTTGCAATTAAGAGCAGTAAATTTTCCAATTTTATTAATATCAGTTAATTCATTTATGGTAGTTCCCGATAGCGTATTCATTATTTCATTTGCTTTTACTAAATCAATGTTCTCTTTCCATTTGGACTCGGATATCGGATTATAATAATGGAAATCCACATTAAGATTGCATTTAATAATATGTTCAGCGAACGCATTCAATTTGTTAAAAACATTGTGATTGTATTTATCTTTAATGGCCAGCATACTTTCCTTACTCTGTGCTTTTGAAATAACTTCAATTACATCATGAAAAATCTTTTCGCCAGACGAAATGAAATTTGAATCACTTACTTCTGGAAAAAAATTCATAATGGGGACATTCCTTTTAGGTTTAATATAAACCGAAAAGGAAGCAGCTCTGTTTAATACAACTTCTGTATAAGCTATTCCATCATAATTAAATTTTTCTGTCGCATTGGTTATTTTCTTTGTTCTATCTTTTCCTTTTGTATAATCATTCGCTACTTCATGATATAAGCCATCAAGATTAACCAATACATTACCCAAAACATTGGTTTGAGCTCTGCCATGATTAATATAATCGCCATTATTTAAATGAATATGAAATAGTTCTGTTTTATGAATTTTTGAATATGCTTCAATATGGTTGTCAGATGCTACCACAGACAAATGGGTCACTATCTCCACTTTACGCTCTGATAGTTTGAAATGTTTAATGACATCTGATATGTCTTCCGATTCTTCCTTAGTAAAATAACTGTTCGAAGACGGGAGGTAACTGGGCAAAATATTATTAACATTTAATAAATAAATATTTGTCGGGTTTTCTATACTTCCAGTAAATAAAAAAGTTACATCTTCCTCGGCATTCATTATTAAATCAAAATGCGATAATCCTTTATCTAAATATTTTTTTAAATTATCGCACGATGTTTTATAGATATAATAAATGTTCGACTTCGTTTCATTGCGAAAATCTGCCCATTCAACAATAAAAGGTGTATTTAGTTTGTCAGTATAAATCATTGTAGAAGGATACTCCTTAAACAAAAGATTGCCGACAAAAGATAAATCGCTGTAAGGAAATTTAGTTATAGGTATTCCTTCTTTCATTAAATTGGCTTATAAACCTGAGATATGATTTTAAATTTCTTTGCCAAATCAATACCGTCATATTCAAGGTGTTCAAAATGGCCTTTATTATTAGGCTCACCATTAAGTCCATCTTTTTTTTCGATATTCCCTTCGGCGACATGTGTCCCAAATACCAAGTTTAAATTTGGTTTGTCATCAAGGTAAAATCTGAGTCTATCTTCAGCCTGCTTTTGAGTTATGAAAAGAGAAAGAGACCATCCTTCACATTTTTTCATTACATGTTCCTTTCGAGGGTTATTTGGGTCTGCGGCTCTTGGAAGAAAATTTCGCACATTGGTTATTTCTGAAAATGTCCACCTATAAGCAGGGGCAATATCCATTTCTTTATAGTTTTCTGTACAGGTTTTTCCAGTCTCAGCAACTTCCTTAGCATATTTGAGCGTTATCTGTGGTTTGGATTCTTTAGGAACTTCCGGAATAATAGGATTTTTAGCCATTCAATAATAACTTGATTTTATAAATATATAGGAAAAATGCCGGATTAGGAATAATAAACAGGTAAAACGAAAATATGAGCAAGAGATTTATAAAGCGATAACATTCTCAATCTATTTCCTGTCTTTTGTTCCTTTGATGTATCCTGAATTGTAGCCCATTTTATAGGCAATGTATAATGGAAGAAGAAAGACTATAAGGACAATTGTCATTTCAGGGCCGCCTAATCCAAATACGCCAAGTAATGTAGGTAGTAGTGTCATGTTTTTTTGATAAATGTAAAACATTTTGCTAAGCTGGCAAATAAAAAATCTGTTTTCATCACTTGCTTTTGAAAAATACAAAATTTATATAAACCTTACATATGTGAGGTTTCAAGACATTTTGTGGTTGCAAATCTGATTTATATAGTCGAAGTTTGATGAAACCTAAAAATCCATATGAGAAAGCATTTCCAAATTATTTATGTATTGACATTATTTTGTTTTGCAAAGATGCACACAGCTAATGCTGGCAATACACCCGTTGCAGCAGACTCGGATGTTTCAACTGTTCACGTCAGCGTTAATGGAAATCCCAATGTAATATTTATATCAGGAGCCGGCAAAGAGCAATTTCTTGGTGTAAGTGTTTTACCTGAATTAGAATATTGCAAAGACCTAAAATGTGGAAATGACATGTCAATTTACGCTTCGCTTTTTTGGGCTGGTTCGACATCCTTAGTATCAGCAACCAATGTTTCGGGAAGTTCAAATGTAAGTACACCAGCAGTTCAAGTAAGTGATACAAAACAAACAAATTGGGCAGTAGCTGTGGGTTTAGAATGGAAACCTACAAGCAGCAGTTTGAAAGCTACTCCAGCAATACAGGCGTTGGATATTGGGATTGGATATGCCAATTTTGATGTCGGCAGTGGCAACTACCAAAATGGACTTATGTTCACTTTTGGTTTCAAAGTAAAAGCTGTTTCTTTTAACTTTAAATAATTCTCCCTGCTATTTCCAAAAACATTTTCAAAATGGAAGAGAAATACAATACGAATCTTGCATCTGAATTTTATGTTATGTCAATTCTTTACAGGAAAGGGGTAGATGCATACCTTACTTTTGGCAACAAAAAGGGTGTAGATATTTTAATTAAAAACATCTTGGGAAATACCTTAAAAATTGAGGTGAAAGGAGTGAATAGTAAATCTAATGACTGGCCACTATCATCAAATGAACTTATAAGTTCAAAAGATTTATTTTTTATTTTGATTAGCTATGAAAGTAAAATACATGACCTGACATTTGCTCCAAGGATTTGGATTATTCCTTCAGCGGTGCTGAAAGCAAAATGTAAGCATTCTCCTTTAAAATCTGGAAAAAAAATGAGTTATATGTCTCACAAAGTTGTTCGTGAAAAGTTTATGGAATATGAAAATAATTGGAGTCTTCTCGAAAAATAAAATTCAATGAATGTAAAATCGAAAATGCTTTTTGTACTTATTGGTAATCCTGGAACTGGTAAAACAGTCCTGCAAAAAATATTGATTGAAAAAATATGCCAAGACAGGTATAGATATGGACGATTACCAGTTAATCAAATTTATAATATTGCACATCCAGAGATTAAACGTAAATATATCAACATTTCAATTGGTAATAGGAGCTATCAAGAAAAGCCGGAATACATTTCTGTTGAAAATTATTTTCAACATCATTTCCAGCAAGCAGATATAGCCTTTATTTCTTCCCACCTTTTTGAAGCCGATGTTGCCCAAATTATTGAACATGGACACAGGTTATTTTATAATGTCTATGGGATTTTCTGGTCTAACTCAATTATAGTAAATCATCCTGAAAATTCGCAAATTTCGGCACTTAATTGGGATGAAAGGCTCATTATTGAAAATCCTGCCCCCGCTGCGGATGAGGCCACGATAGATTGGCAACTCAATTTAATTGCTGAAAATCTCGTCACTTTCATAGTGAATAGAACGAGTATTTCTTGAATACTGAACCAAATTTACTATCCTTTTCCTTTGCCGAATAAATCTTTCCCAGTTTTTAGAACCTCCAAAACATCTTTACTAATTAGCTTCATGTCATCCTCCTTACTCAGTAATCCAGTACTACCAAATTCAATAATTATTGATAATAATTGATTAAATACTGCTCCCTGTTTTTTTACATCAGGAGCAGCTATCACTAAGCTTGGCAATGATTCAATTACAACAAATTTATGTTTATACTTTTCAAAAATATAAAGTGAAGACCGTAACATTTTTAAACAGAAAGACATTAAAGAAAATATCGCAGTAATTATTACAACTCTAAGTGTAATTGTAAAAAACAACTTTAACCCTTCACCTTCATCAGCAGGAAAAGTATTCCATAGCCATCCTAACCACAAACTCGCCCCTATTATGATAAGTATACAAACAGATGCCCATATTTTCAATGCCAAAAAACTGTTTTCTTTTTCTTCTTTAATAATAACTCTTGCATTTTTAACTGCTGCATAAAGTTTATTTAGTTCTTCCGTTTTATCATTGCCAGAACCACCAGGCCCAGGCCCTGGTGAAGATGGAGTAATTGGTGGAACGACTGGTGGAGTAACAGGTGGAGTAACGGGAGGCGTGACAGACGGATTGGGACGCATATTTTATTTATTTATGGTATTACTTGCCAAATATAAAAAGTCACCTCTCTTATGTCGTCTTTAATATTGGCTACAGTTTTTAAAGCATGATAAAGTTGAATTTCTTTTTTTGCGGATTCAATTAATTGAAGGCCTTGATTCTGAACGACTCCAAACCAATTGTTATAAGTAATTTCTACATTAAGTCCGATTACCTTTGTCTTACTTCCCAAAGGATTCATCTCAGGCACATCCTTTCCGAAAATCAACTTAAAAGTCCAATTTAGTGAGGGTAATGTAATTGCAACTTCTGTTTCTCTCTTGTAGAGTAAAAATGTCTCACTAAAAAGCAAGCCCAACTTTTGATTATTATATTTTGTAATTATTGTTGCTCCTTTATCCATTTTTATTCAAAACCATCCGCTAAAATAGTGGAATTATTTATCATTGACCTTTTTTCCTACTTTAAACTATTTGTTGATAAATGTTAAAGGATGGTAAAGGAAATATTCTTTTACTTTGTAAAAAAAATAATATAATAGCAGTAACAACACGAACAATATTTTCAGACAGAAATGTAATGAAATGTACCTCTATCCAAATGATAAAGGCGATTTATTTATAAATGTCGGGCCAGCCGATGATGATACTGGAATTCAAAGTGGGTTTATTACTTTGAAAAGAAGCGATGTTGCTGAATTGATTAAAATTCTGCAGGACGTAGAACCTGAAATAAACGAGGAATAATAATTCCACTCCTTCAAAAGTCCCTCGGCCAAAAAAGTTATATAAACCTCAAAAAGCCTCAAATCTGCTCAAAAACGATGCTACTACTTCTTTTTTAGGTTACTTCGTGAAAACTTACTCTTGTATTTCACAACATCATCAAAACACACAGAATTAAATTTCTGCCCAGGCACTTCTTCCAGCCATACATTTGTATGAAAGCTGAATACTTCAGTTCTCTGAACGGTATAGGTTTTCCCGATTTCAAGGTGCTTTTCCACCTGCTTTTGGTCATTTTCCATAGAATAGGAAAATGATTTTTCAGTTACGATAACCTTGTGGCCTGGATGAGCGAATATGTTCATGGCTATAAATAGAGGCGAAATTTTCAGATTCAGGAGAAAACTTTCAAATGGGTGGCCAGGGTGATAATTTCCAGCTTTATTGACTTTATTTTCACCTGACATATTAACAGGTGATATTTACGTTGAATTTTGACACTCTTTTCTGAATAACCATAGCCATTCCAGCCTCAAAAAGCCTCAAATTTGCTCAAAAACGCATGAAAATGACTGGAATATAGACTTGCGTAATTAAGGCAAACTGTCGCAAATCAGCTTATTTTTTATAGTTAATGAGTCTTTCAGCGGGTTGGAGTTTTACGAGGCCATTCCCTTCTAATATAGGAATAACAGGGGTCAGATTAGGTGTCAGGCAATAGCGAATATCCTTCTCCAAAGACAGCTTTTCTAACCGCTTTCTATGAGAAGAGCAGTCTAAAAAAGCATACAGGTCGCTCTTCGCTTGTTCATACAAATAGTTCGAAGCCATTGCTGAATCACATTCTGTCATGAATTTACCAGATTGTAAAAGTCTGTTCACCAGCGCTCCTGCAAAAAGCGTATCCTCCAGATTGAATTTGTTTTTCCAACCGGAACACAACAGGATAATATTCCTGTCTTCCTTTAACAGCCAATGATACAAGATGTCAATATTTAGAAAGCAACCGGCAACCACCTTGTAAGAAGACCGGGCTACTTCCAACGCAAGTGTTCCATTTGTTGTTGTAATAACGATCTCTTTGCCTTTTACCTTTTCCGTCATATAGCTGAAAGGTGAATTGCCAAACTCAAACCCGCGAACAACTACCCCTTCCCGCTCGGCCGCAACCAAATACCCCTTTGCCTGCCAGGCCTTTGCTTCCTCAATGGATGAGACAGGAATTATTTTCTCAACGCCATGGAAAAGTGCTGTGCAGATAGCAGAGGTAGCCCTCAAAACATCAATTACAACAACAATGGAAGACGCGTTATCATATAAGTGGAAATTATTCGGTGTAAAACAAACTTCAATTTTGTTCGCTGTTATCATTGCATTGAGCTTTTATACCATTACAAGATCAAATTACCATTGCAAGATCAAAGTTAAGATTATAGACATACTACAGACATTAATTGTTTATCCACCTTATAATTGCTACATTAACCCTTCTAAAACTTACCTGAACATGAACCAACTAAAACCCATTATTTATTTCTTCGTTTCTTTCTTCCTATTGTCTGGATTGAGGTCTATGCTGGCGCAACAAATTCCAACTCCTGCAGAAGAATCCGGCAAGACCAACTTCTATACCGTAAGGAAAGCCTTTTATGAACGCATGGGGAGTGTACGGAATGAAAAAAATGAGTGGGAAAGTAAAGAAGAAGGCTTGTACCGACAGTTTCAACGCATGGAAAATTTCATAGCCCCCCGGGTTTACCCAAGCGGGGATTTTAATACAGGTAATTTATGGAAGGCATGGCAGGCAACTGACAGAAATAAAGTTAACGCCCGGACAGCATCATCCGCCGGGAATTGGTCCTTAATTGGACCAACCTCCTCTCCGGGAGGGTTTGGCTTGGGAAGGGTAAATTGCATTCGGTTCGATCCTTTCAATTCAAACAAAATGTGGCTGGGCTCTCCGGATGGAGGCCTTTGGAGCAGTACCGACGGAGGGAATACATGGACTACAAATACAGCATTTCTTACAAATATTGGTGTTGCGGATGTGGCAATCAATCCGGTTCATCCGGACACCATGTATCTTGCCACTGGTGATGGATACGGATACGACGACGGCACGGGGCACTTTTGGGGTGGCACCTATAGTGCAGGCATTTTAAAGTCAGCCGACGGAGGTAGTACCTGGGACACTACAGGAATGAACTACCTGCAATCCGCAAATCTTATCATTCACAGGGTGATCATATCTCCTGCTAATACAAAACTTATTTTTGCTGCCACTTCAGGGGGAATCTATAAAAGTACCAACGCAGGAGTTACCTGGGTGAAGGCTAAAGCAGGTGACTTCTACGGAGTTGAATTCAACCCTGCCAATCCCACCATACTTGTTGCAGGAGGTAATGCCGGTGTTTTTCTTTCAACCAATTCCGGCCTGAGCTGGATCGTTAAAAATGCTTCCTGTACGGGCTCAGGTAACCGTGTTTCAATTGCTGTAACACCAGCCAATCCGCAGGTTGTATATGCCTTGTGCGGGGATTACACATTATTTAAATCAACGGACGGAGGAAATACCTATACTGCTGCGACCGGAACACCCAATTCAGTTGCCAACTTCTATGGTTATTACGATGAAGTATTAACCGTTTCCCCCGTGGATGAAAATACAATTTTGTGAGGACGTATGGATCTGATTCTTTCCTCTGACGGAGGAGCTTCCTGGAACTTTATCGGCAACAGCATCCATGTGGATAACCATGCTGCCGCATTCTTGCCTGGCAGCAATACCACGATTTTTTCAGGAAATGATGGAGGTATATTTGCATCTCCTGACCAGGGAAATGACTGGACGGACCAGAACAATACGCTATCCATCTCGCAATTGTACAGGGTTGCCAATGCTGCCACAGATCCAAATATCATCTATATGGGCGTGCAGGACAATTCCACGTTCAGTTATACCAATGGTAACTGGGACTCACATATTGGAGGAGACGGACAGCAATGTTTAATAGATTATACTGACCCTAATATTATATATGGTTCTTATCAAAATGGAGTAATTGAAAAATCAACAAATGGAGGCGCCTTTTTTAATCAGATCAACCCTAATGTGAACGGGTCATGGACGACCCCCTATGTTATGGACCCTGCCAATCATCTGATTTTATATGCAGGTTATGCCCAGATATACAAAACTGTTGACGGAGGCTCGAACTGGAATACAATATCAAGGGCACTGACTCATGATTCTGCACTTGCTGTTTCCCTGGCCGTAGCCCCATCCAACAGTAATTTCATTTATGCCGCTACGATAGACAGTATCTATATGACCCCAAATGGAGGTACCTCCTGGAAAAACATACATTTCGGGTTGCCTGCTTTAAGCATTACAAAGATTGCCATATCTAATACGAATCCGGGTAAAATTTGGGTCACTCTTTCCGGATACTATGCGGGGAATAAGGTTTATACCTCGGCTGATTCCGGTTCAACCTGGACAAACATTTCAGGTACCCTGCCCAATATCCCTGTTGATTGTATTGTTTACGAGAATGGCACTTCAGATGGCTTATATATAGGAACCGATTTTGGTGTTTATTATACTGACGCTTCCATGAGTGATTGGATTCCGTTTAACTCCGGTCTGCCAAATGTAATCGTGAACGACCTTGAGATTCAGTATGGTTCCCGGAAGTTACGCGCGGGAACCTATGGGCGGGGGCTCTGGGAATCCGACCTGTACTCCCCTGCCGGAATTCAGAATTTCAATTCACAGAGCGAGTTGCAGACTCAATTATTTCCGAACACAAGTAACGGCTCATTTACAATTCTCCTGAATTCCAATACTTCCGGAAATGCAGCAATAGAAGTATTCAATGTGAGGGGTGAAAAAGTTTACGATGGTGTTGTATTGTTAAATCAATCCCACTTCTTTGATTTCAGGGGTTTCTGCGAAGGCCTTTATGTGATGCAGATCAAAACAGGCAGCGCAATGAAGAGCGAACGATTTGTTGTCGTTAAGTAAGAGAAATCACCGATAAATAGTTTACGATTTTGCTTTAAATTCCTCGCTCCAGACAAAAAAGTCAGGAAATTCTTTTGTTGCATTTACATTTTTATCAAACAAACC
>JABDEY010000033.1 GCA_013286805.1 Bacteroidota bacterium
AGCAGACCCAACGAGAAGAGAAATTATTAATTTAATTACACACGGGTCGTTAAACTTAAATTCAGTTGCAGACAACTTTGATATAAGTCGCCCTGCTATTTCAAAACACATAAAAATTCTTGCTGAGTGTGGATTGGTTGTGATTAAACAGGCTGGCCGTGAACGCTTCTGTGAAGCCAAACTGGAAAAACTAAATGAAGTATCGGAATGGGTAGAACAATACCGAAAATTCTGGACATTGAAGCTTGATGCGCTGGAAGATTACCTCACTAAATTACAAACCAAACAATCTAAAACAAAAAAGCATGGAAAAAGAAGATGAGCTTATAATAACCCGGATAATAAACTCACCCCGTGAATTGGTATGGAAGGTATGGACTGACTCCAAACATTTGGCAAAATGGTGGGGCCCTCACAAATTCACAAATCCGGTTTGTGACATTGAAGTGAAACCAGGTGGAGCAATTCTTATTCATATGCAGAGCCCGGACGGAACCATATTTCCGATGAGTGGCAAGTACCAGGAGGTGCTAAAACCAGAGCGGCTTGTTTTCATCAGTTCTGCATTGGATGGGGCAGGAAAACCGCTCTTTGAACAAATCACTAAAATCCAATTTACAGAAGAAGGAAAGAAAACAAAGCTCACCATTGAGGTTAGTGTTTCAAAGGTTACTCCCGAAGCAATTCCATATCTCGCAGGTATGAATGAGGGTTGGAAACAAACGATTGATAAACTTTTAGAATATTTAACCAAAAGCTAAAATTGAAAACCAGGACAAAAGAACTATTTAAGCGTTTAGGGACGGGGGACATACAGCATTTCAAAGAACTTATTCTTGTATTTCAGGGAGTATTTGGAATGGAAAACCCTGAATGGCCCAACGAACATTATTTGCAAAGCCTGCTCAACCGGTCGGACTTCATTGCCTATGTCGTCATTTGTAAAAACAAAGTTGTGGGAGGAATGACTGCTTATGAATTACCACTGTACTACAGTGAATATTCTGAAATTTTCATTTATGACATTGGTATAAAAGCTGAAAATCGGAGAAAAGGATTAGGCACAAAATTAATTTCAGCGTTGAAAGAATACTGCAAAGAAAATGGGATAAAGGAATTCTTCGTTCCCGTGAATGAGGAAGACATTCATGCGCTTGACTTTTATCGTTCTTCCGGCGGGAAGGCTGAAAAGGTTGTTCACTTCAATTATGATTTACGAATGGAGTAGTAGCACAGGTAAAGGCAAGAAGGTATTTTAATTAAAATGACAGGAATTCCAGGCTATTACAAGTTAGCACTCTGGAGATATGCTAAGTTCGGGTTTTTTTATTCTGTTCCAACTCAATCCGCACCTTCAAGATAACCAAATCGGTATGCGAAAATGTTACAAGGTCTTTTTCTGAAAATCCTGTATCGTGTTTCAGGATATATTCTACCAGTACCTGCTTGTTTTCTTCTTTCATTTTAAATAATTGATTTTACATCAAAACCTTTAAGCCACTGATATGCGTATTCTTCTGCCGAAAAAAATTGAATAGGTGTGGCAGGCTTCCGGATTTGAAAATAAAGGTTGATAAACAACGACTTGAAACCAGAACGTATCAAAATAGCTGTTGCCAAATGCGAAGAGGAGGACTGCTGTATTGCATACATTCTGGTCCTGGCATCCATACTAAAATTAGTCCTGATATCAACTAAGACCAGCGGCTTCCTGCCTTCCGTAAGACGGTATTCTTGCAAGAAATGGCTATTTACCTCGGCCAAACCCACAGTACTATTTTCCTTTACCCTGATTCTTAGCAGGTTATCCTCTCCATAATGTCCAATTGTGGCTGTCGGAGTTTCTATTTCTTTCATAAATTACCCTTACTGATAAAAGTAAGTAAGCACCGAAAAATTGCTTTATTCGCAAAATCCATTTATTGAATGGCGGATTTGACTTATTAAACGGCAGGTCCTGACATTAAACGGTAGCCGAAAACGGATGAACGGCTAAAACAGAACTTACATCCTATTCTAAATACTGAGGTAGGATTATTATGTTCTGGTTACTTTAGGCTTTACGAAAATTGAACCGAAAAGGTTTTAATATATTTTGCTTTTTCATCTTAATGAGTAGATTTCCGTACTTTAAAATCCGACTCTGCTTTGCTTACCTCCTTCTCCATAAATGAAGTATACTTCTGGCTGAAGGTGAATTTTTTTACCTGTGCATCATAAGAAATGCTCGCAATTGGGAAATCAAGATAAAAATCATCCATGCCCTTCTTTTCCTTGAGGAGCATTAACTCAAATTCGAAGGCAAAGAGTGGTAAGGTGCTGATGTTGTCAGGCAAGTCTGTATTTATAATCAGCAAACGGGAGTAATAGCCAGGTGCAATGATATGCAGGGAGTAACGTTGGTTGCGTTTTAAAATGAAGCCAAAATCTTTTGAGCTTTTTGGTTTGAGTGAATCAACGAGATTTGAACCCATGTAAAGGTGAACAGTAATATTTTTTATAATCGTTGTGTTGTTAATGTAGCCAACCAGAGCTAAGCAGGCCTCTTTATCAATGTAGATTGCCTTATCTTTTTTCTGTGAAAAACTTACAGAAGTCATGACCAAACAAGAAGCGATACATAAAGCAAGCATCTTATTCATGGTAGGAACTAATATACAAAATTGATTTGTCCTTTGAAATAGGGCACGAAATGTAATCATAAGGCGATGACAATTACCGATTTTGTTAATTCAATGCCTGCCTGCCTCTGCAGCAACTTTTCGCCTTTCTATTGTAAAATTTACATTTTGTCTCACAGAAGCAAAAGTAAAGTACGGTTGTTTTTCACTTAGCCTTTCAGCTATGGCAACACACTCCCGCATCTTTGGAAAACCTAATTCAGCTCCTTCCCGAAAAGTAAAATAAACGATAGGCTCCTTATATTGAACTGTACAATAGCCTAAATCAAACTTCTGCATTTAAGGTATCGTTAAAATCCTTCCACTTGAGCAAGGAAAGTACCGGAAAAGTTACTTAGAAGAATTATATTTCGGTGAACTTCGATAATTGATAGCCGAAATGTTTCTATGCAAGGTTTGACTTTGCTTGTAACCTCCTGCTTTGTTTTAACTAACTTTCGTTCTTTGCCTGTTTGGTCTGCCTTTATTTATTTAAAATGGGTAAATACTCCTTCCATTTTCCAACCTCATCCGAATATTGTTTGGACATTACCCGGCAAATCTGCGCAATGTGGCTTAAATCGTGCACTACCCACGTCGCCAACAATTGTTTTAATGTGACTTTGCCAAATGCAGGATGAATACAGCATTATAGCCTTTTACATATGCAGGATGAATACAGCATTATAGCCTTTTACATATGCAGCGCAGATTGTATTGAAATCTTTCCTTTGCCCCTTAGTTTGTAAAATGAAAACAAAAAAACAAAGCAGTACTGAATAAAACCCTACTGTTTTTCTTATGTTGCTGTTCTTTAGGATCTGTTTAGCCATTTTATATTTGACCGGCAATTGCCCGGAATTCAGGGTTTGAAAAGCCAATTTTTGCACGTTCTTTCCATCATAGTAAAGATATAAAAATGGATTTTCCTCTGACCTCATAGCTCAGGTTACATTCCTTATGTTCCCCACCCAATTCCCAAGATAACCTGTGTTTTGAAGCAGTTGAACTTTTATTCATACCGCTTTGCCGAAAATCCAGGTTTCCTTTTATTGATTTTCATAAATTAGCAAATAAATGAAAATGAAAAGTAAGAAAAAAGTTGTTCGTAAATAACCAAAAGCTAGCCCTGCACTCAAAGCCCTCAAAGTATTGGTTGGCGTGTGGAATATCGGAAGCTACATTTCTTCCCAATCTATCTGAAACGATTGGTATGCAAGTTTCAATCGAATGGCTGGAGGATGAAAACGGTTTTTGACAAACTCGCAAAGGGAGCTGAACAAGACAGGTTTCAGGAGTTGCACGACATGCCATTTGGAACGTACGGACAATTTTATGATAAATACGGTATTCATTGGATTACTAAGGGTGACAGGAGGGAATAACAAACTAATGATTTAAAGATGAAACAATTATTTTTTGTCATTGCCCTTACCATGTTTGCATTATTTCTATCCTCCTGTGAAGTCGAGTACATAGGTGATGTAAGGTATCATCACTTTTGGGGATACGAACACAGGTATTACCCTGAACATCTTGAGAGATATAACCGTGGCTACCATCATGAAATGGAAGGTGGAAGGGTTATAGAACGTCCAAATCCGAAAGGAGGAAGGACTAATGAGCATTCCGAAGAACATAAGAGGTAACAACAAAAAATAAAAAATAAATTATTCAAACTGGATATCGTCAGTAATCCAGGGTGTATGAAGTTCTATCCGGTTCAGCCCATTAACTTGGATACGGGCATAGCGATTTTGCCATTGTTACAGACATAATTTGTAAAGACTATTTTATAGTTTCTTTCTGAGAAATTCAAATACTACCTGCCCGACAAGTCCTGAAACGATTGCTATGATAAAGTTGGTGGGTGTAAAAATATCCTGAATGGCCCATATTATGCCATGGCTTTTCCCCATTCCGGAATTGGTATATTCTCCCATCAAAAGATTTGAATAAAAAAGGAAAACGATGAATCCTACCTCTATAATTGTTCTCAAAAAAGGATTTATTGTCCTTGGTTTTTGTTTTTCATCCATGATTTAATGTTTTCCTGAAAAACAAATATCTGCTTAAATTATGACATCAAGAATACAGGAAACAATTAAGGTTATCCCGGCTTTAATACATACGTGTTTTTCAGAAACGAACCACACAGGCGTTTCTATAAATTGATTGCAATAATGATGCAAGATGTATACCTGAGAGATTAAACTTTGATTAAAAAAAGAACCCTAAGTCAACTTAAGCTTAGGATAAAATAAAGCATTGATAACAATATTGAAATTAGAAATGTCGGGCCGTAGAAAAGCCTTTTCAAAAAACAGCGCCTGAATGTGGTCATAAAAGCCAATTTCCAATATCGTTTTAATGCAAATAAGGAGGCTATGACCAAATGCGTTGGTATATATGCAAGCAGTACTATATAAGGCGAATGAAATAATGAGAAGTTCATTATTTTACATATTACATACTATTATTTAATCTTCTTTCAGTTCATAGCCTATCCCAACGTGGGTACGAATGAGTTTTGTGGAAAAGGTTTTGTCAATTTTCTTCCGCAGAAAGTTTATATAGACTTCGATCACGTTTGTGTTGGAGTAAATTTTAGTTTGCCAGATATTTTCAGCAATTTCTGATTTTGATACTATTTTACCTTTATTTTGAAGCAGATATTCCAACAATTCGTATTCTTTTACAGTTAATGGAATCCTCTTGTTTCCCCGTGTTAAAGTTTTTCTCTCGGTATTCAGTATTAAATCGGAAATGGAAAGAATTTTTTCTTTTAGCTCGCTGGGTTGTGACCGTTTAATTATTGATTTAAGTCTTGCAATTAATTCTCTGGATTCGTATGGTTTTACCAGATAATCGTCAGCACCTGCTTCAAAACCTTTTATTGTGTCGTCTGTTGATGACAGGGCACTTATCATGAGGACTGGTGTATTATGATGATAATTCTTTATTTGTTTGCAGAATTCAAGGCTCTTATCCTGAGGCAAATCAGCAGAAAGGATTATTCCATCTAATTTGTCTGATGGAGCAATCCCCCAAACTACTGCATCACCTTTTGAGACGTCGATTAGAAATCCGGCAGATTCCAATTCTGTCCTGAGAATTGTAGAAGTTTTTGGTGAATCCGAAACTATTAAAATTTTTGAAGGTTTCACAGTTTTTCAGTGATATGTTATTTTCCTATTATCTTGATTGAAGGATTTTCATCAATTCATCCAATTTTGGAGAAAGTATAATTTCTGTTCTCCGGTTTTTCGCTTTTCCATCGGCGGTCTCGTTAGAGGCAACCGGATAAAATTCGCCCCGGCCAGCCGCTTCTACCCGCTTCGGGTTAAGTTTATTATCACCGGATATATATCTTACGATGGAAGTTGCACGTGCCACACTTAAGTCCCAGTTGTCTTTATATATTCCTGTTTTTATAGGTACATTGTCTGTATGTCCTTCTATAAGAATATCAAGGTCCTGATTTTTATTTAGTGCCATTTCAAGTTTTTTTAAGGCATCCTTGCCTTTTTCTTCCACATCTGCGCTACCTGATTTAAACAACAACTTATCCCGCATTGAAACGTACACTTTTCCATTTTTCACTTCGACTGACAATTCATCAGATTTAAAGCCCAACAGTGCATTCTTGACACTATTTTCCAATGATTTGGTGATTGAATCCTGCTTGTGGACAATAGCCTGTAGTTCTTTTAGTTTCGTTTCTCGCTCCTGTAATTCAGCTTCCTTGTTTTTTAAGGCCAGCGTAAATTTTTGGGTGTTTGATAAGGTGGAATTCATTAATTGATCATTTTTTGAACTAAGTTCATTGGCCCTACTTGTCAGGTTATTAAAATCTGAAGTGAGCTGAATATATTTGTCAATTTGCGTTCGATTTGCGGATACCAACTTGCGATATTTTAGCCCGTACTCAGTTGTGTCAACCCGTAATGCATAATTGACAGAATCCAGGTCATGAATCTGTGCCAAAGCTTTTTTATACCTTTTCGACATGAACAGTTTAGAAAGCTTACCGGATGGTCCGCAAGAGGTGCCAAAAATAAGTAGCAAGAGCAGTACCGAGGCCATGAAACTTTTAATAAAAGGCTTTTTCATTTTCATGTGATTTATTCTAATTCTTTTTATATTAAGAAAACAGGGGTCATGTATTACCTTAAATAGGTCTATTTTTTTACGATAATTGCAAGTGACTGGCTCCAGTCCTGACCATAAGATTGATGCATACCATCACCAAACTGCAATGTAAGCAGGTGTGGACCGGGGCTTAATTTCAATGTATCCGTTGTTTGCCCTTTTCCAAAGTGCAAATGTGTTTCATCCTTGGGAACCATTTGCCCCTTTTCAACAAATGAACCATCAATAATCAGGTGATGGTGTCCTTTTCCTTCACTGAGTTTGCCCGCGGGCTCTACAGTCATTCCCCGGACTCCCATCTCAATGATGACGGGAGATGCTACTGTGTCACCATCTTTGTGGTTTACAAAATAGACTCCATTCTGGTTCTGTTTTTGTGTGCCCTCTTGCGTTGAATTATTTCCGGATTCATTGGCAGGTTGATTGCAGGCTATCAGTGCTGTCAACAACAAGGATGAAATTATACTATTTGTTTTCATTTTTCTTGGTTTTAAGTAAAGGAACTTGTTACACATTAAAACAGGAGTAAAACAATATTAAAAAAGGATTAAAAAGACTTAAATTTATTTTAGTCTTTTTTATACCCGTAGGGTGCTAAAAAGGAATGTGTTTGAATTTCAGGCAGTATATTCTAAATAAAATACTCCCAAAGCTGCCAGAATGAGGGCGACCATCACATACACTGTTATTAATTTTCGTTTAACTTCTCTGTTTTTAACTTCTCTTCTTTCAATATTGTTTTTTATTAGCTGGATCAGCAAATCAGCTTGTTTTGTTGAGTCCTTCTCTTTTATTAAAAAATCGCAGTCGTTTTCGTTTTGCAATTCCTGGAGCATTGACAGTTCCTCTAAATCTGATAATAGTATTACTGAACTGGACCGGGATCTTTCTTTAACGAGAGCTAATACTTCCTGTAAATTTTTACCGATTACTTTATAGTCTAATATAATAATATCTGGTTTTTGATATAAATGTTCAATGCATTGACCTCCTGATACATAGCTTGTAATTTCAAAATCAGGGCTGTACTGCAGTTTGAAACCGAGCATAAAGGAATACATCTTTTCAGACTCCACAATAAAGACCTTATAATGTTTGGGATTTCCCATTGAGTGAAGGTCTAACTGTTTTATTAAAAGACAGTTAAACTGACATTAAAATCAGATTAAAAAGACCTGCGATAAAAAGAATGAGCATTCGTATTGACTGGCTAAAATATGGGCCAACATACTGTCTAATGGCGGGGAATCAGCGTTTTTGAAGGCTAAATCACGCTGGGAATAAGCGGCAGGACGATCACTATTTCGGTTCCCTTTTTTTCTACCGAATGGATTTGCAGGATGCCTTTATGCAATTCAATTATTTTTTGGGTCAGCGATAAGCCTAACCCGCTTCCTGGAATACTTCTGGCGTTAGTTGCCCGGTAAAATGGGTCAATTATTTTTGTGAGTTCAGTTGCTGGTATCCCAATTCCGGAATCTTTAAAGCGAAGTTCAATGCCTTCCTTGTTGCCTGAGAAAACAACTTCCACACCTCTGTTTTCAGAATATTTACAGGCATTTTCCATTACATTAAAAAATGCTGATTCCATAAGTGGTTCGTTCCCGAAAACAGTTAAGCCTGCTTCTTCTTCAGGAAAGGAAATAAACGAAATAGTGGCTTTGTATTCCGGAAAATTTCTAAGCAATTTTTCCTTTGATGAAAATAATAATTCATCTATCCGTATGTTTTTCAGCTTCAGTGCGCCAACATCGGTTGTCGCCAGGGCCAGATCGAGTAAATTATTGGATATTTTACTGAGGCTCCTGATGTCACTTAAAAGGGATTTCAGCAATTCAACATAATCTGTTGTATTTCTCTCCTTTTTCAGCGTTACTTCAATGTGGCCGGTGATGGATGTTAGAGGTGTACGTAATTCGTGGGAAGCGTTGGAAACAAATGCCCTTTGCATTTCGAAGCCTTTTTCCAGGCGATCCAATACTTTATTAAAAGTAATGGAAAGTTGAGCAATTTCATCCTTTCTGTTACCTTCATTCAGGCGGACATTTAATTTGGATACTGTTATTTCATTTGCATCCGAAATTATTTTAGAAATAGGGTTTAATGCGAGTCCTGAGAAAAACCACCCGGCTATATAGGAAACCAGGATTGCGATTAAACTCCCAACAACTAAAATAATTTTTAGATTTCTTAAATTGTCTAAACCGAATTTATCAAACGCGGAAACGATGACTTTGAATGGCTTGTCTTTTACGGAATACGTAAAGTTACAGGTTTCAATGTTCGCTTGTCTGTTGGTGCTGTCTTTGGAGTCACTGTAAACAAGTGCGTTGTTTTGGTCATAAACAGAAATGGTTTCATTAAAAAGTGCATTTTTTGTATCTGCATTTATAGATTTCAACAAGGTGTTGTCAATCTGTTTCACATCCGTCAGGAGATTAACTACGGTTGTGCCCCTGTTTTTTAAACGGACATTAAACCCTGATTGACGATAGGAAGAAGAAAAAAAGTATAGGGAAAATGCAAATAAAAGAAAGAGGCTCGCGACTATCAGGCAAAATTTTAATGCGAGATTTTGACGGATGTTCATTTTGAATTAAGATTCCTTCAGTATGTAACCCATTCCCACATTGGTATGAATAAGTTTGGAGGAAAACCCTTTATCTATTTTATTACGGAGAAAACTAATGTAAACATCAATTACGTTGGTACCAGTGTCAAATGTAATATCCCATATTTTTTCAGCTATCTCCGCTCTGGAAATAACCTTGTTTTTGCTTCGCATTAAAAATTCCAGCAGCTGAAATTCTTTTGCCGTTAATTCAATGCCTTTCCCGGCGCGGCTTACCGTTTTTGCATCCAGATTCATTTCCAGATCAGCAATTTTTAAAATATTCGTTTGAAGCACCTGGTGATTCGTCCGCTTAAGAAAGACTCTTACTCTTGCCAGCAATTCCTTAAATTCGAAAGGCTTCACGAGGTAATCATCAGTCCCGGCATCAAATCCTTCAAGTTTATCTTCTGTAGTACCTAAAGCAGTAAGTATTAAAACAGGAATAGAGGCATTGTGATTTCTGATTTCTTTACAAACCTCAAAACCGTTCATTACCGGAAGGTTAATATCCAGAATAATCATATCATATTTTTGGGACAGCGCCATCTTTTTGCCCATTGATCCATCGTAAGCAACTTCGGTTTCAAACCCTTCTTCTTTAAGGCCCTGACAGATAAAGGATGCAACTCTTTTTTCGTCTTCGATGATTAAAATTTTGGCTCCCATAGTTCAAATATGCAAATAGTTTAATCAAAAATGATACCGATATACAATTAATCTCATTTTAATTTCATTTTAATCGGTGCTTAATTGTTAGTGAAGAGCTTTGGAATAGATCAACAGCAAGTACTATGAGCGGCATGAATTATTTTCCGGCAAACTTCAGTTTCAAAAGAAAGTTTCTTTTAACACTGGCGGTCTTGACAATAAGCCTTGCTTTCTGTCAACATAAAACGGACCTAAGCCTTACTATAAAGTGTGATTCTTTGAAATTTACGGACCCTATTAATACTATAAAGGATGGAGACAGTACCTATCTCTGTTTTACTTCCAATGAAGAGCAATCGGTTATAAATGTATTTTTTAAATGGAATAATTTCCAAACTACGGCTCCTCTTTCTCTTTTGCCTTCCGATCATTATACTATTATTGATTCATTGAAGAAAAATACAGATGGACAATATGGAGGGAAAATAAGATTAAATGATTTTCTGACAGACCCAAGGCCAGTTCTGTCTGTTAAGGTTGGTTCTTCCCATTTTAATTACAATTTATTGCCTGTTGTTCTGCCGGTTATAACAACGGATAAGAAGACAATAGAGGTATTTCAGGAGGAACAGAAAACGATCGAATTTCCCGAAACGAATGGAGTTAATATAAAAACAGAAAATTCTTTTATTCCGGGAAAGGATTTCGACTATAAATTAACAAATTACCTTAATCTGTTGGCTGTAACAATTAAGCCCCACACAATAGGAGCAAGGCAAATTACTATTCCGTTAAAAAGCAATTTTCCGGTACTGGATGGAAAAGGAGGACTCACCAATACGATTCAGATTATCTCTATTAACATAAATGTCAGACAATTCAAATTCTCCTATATCAACTTCGATAAGAACACTATTTTTTATTCTCCTGATTCAAAGGCCAGCCAACAGATCAGTTTGGATTATAATCCGCTTTTCGAGCAGGCAAAATCATTCCGGATAGAAGACCAGCAAAACTCAGGGGGGGAATTGATAGCTGAATTGTTTGTAGAATCCATAATTGATAATACCAAAAAAGTGGTGTGCAGGATAAAGCCTTTCGCATTTCATAAAGTGTCGGATGGTTTTCTGTATATCAAAGATTCCGAAAAGAATCGGTTTATCTGCAACCTGAATATCAGTGAAAAACCAAAAATTGAAAAAGTATCTATCCGCAAGAATGGCGACGATTGGGATGAAACCCTGACTGTGCATCCTGGAGAACAAATTGAAGTGAGAATACAAGGTAAAGGCCTTGAAACAAATAAAATACAATTTGATGGAATCCCGGACGCAAAGCGAGATACAATTAAATCCTCAGATGAATTCGTTTATTTCCGCTTTAAAGTTCCGGTTGCTATTGCTGGTAAACACATTTCACTTTTCCTTGATCGCAAAGAAACGGCATACCAGCTTAGTGTAAAGGATTATAAAAAACCGGCGCAGTTTGATTTTGTTTCCATTAATTATGGGAAGTCGAATATTGCTCTTACGGATATGAGATTCAATAAGCCTTTATTTTATGACAGTGCTGTAAAGGACATAAACATCACATTTAACCCAAACAGAATTGATGTAAACGACAAACTCTATGGCAAACAATATATTAATATAGAGGTCAAAATACTCAATAAGGACAATGACCTGATTGAAGATGAAAAAATTGAAAATCTCGTAGTTTGTCCCGGTGAGCAATCACCAAGAAAAGGGCATTATGACGTTTCTGACTGTAATGAGCCGCTGATAAGCCTGAATGATTATCTGGATCATAAAACATACAAATTGCCTGAATTTACTCAAATCATCATCATTGTCAGTCACGATGAAAGTAAATACGATGATACTAAAGGATATAAGCGAAAAATCAAACTTATTCTCTCACGAAAGTACAACTACGATTTGCAGTTGTCCTTTCCCACCGGGCTTTTAGTGAAAAATTTTGGGGACGGTGGTGGTATTGGGAATTTATCGGGTATAAGTGCCTCTGTATTGTTTAATATAACACCCTATGATGACAAACATCCCGGGCAATTAAGGCCCTTCTCACTTGGTGCGGGCTTTTTAGCTCTTAATGCTTTGAATCTTAGCAGTACTGCGACGTCTGATCTTGGGATTGTTGTAATGGGGACAATTCAGCCTTTCAGGAAAAATGCCAAATTCAGCGTTCCAATCTATTTCGGGTATGGATACTTTGTCAAAAGCAGCAAGTTCTTTGAAATTCTTGGGCCAGGGTTGCAATTCAATTTTTAATGCAAAAATTTAAAGAGGTAAATAAAATGTTCTTTTTAGCACCCTAAAGGAGGGCAAACAGCCTATGGTTGTTTGAGCCAGCAAGTGCGAAGGGCGAAAAACTAATGCTTACAAAAGCAATCCTAAGTCTTTTTAATCCTTTTTTAATCCCATTTTAAACCCGCTTTCATCTTGACTGAGTTCATTTGTTAAAAATATGAACGTAAACGGTGATAAATATTCTAAAAAGTAAATTTTAAACCTACGAAAATGAGGACGATCAGCAAAAATTATTCGAAACTTCTTCTGGCAGTTATAGTAACGGGAAGTATCCTGGTTACAGATACTGGATGTAAAACCAAAAAAGCAGTTACGAAAACAAATACAGATGATTCTCAGGCTAAAGCGGATGCGGATGCAAGAAAGAAGGCAGCAGCGGATGCGGCGGCAAAAGCAGCGGCGGCAGCGGCAGCACAAAGGGAACCATATAACCGGGTGGAGAATTATTTCCAGCAAATTGCAAATGCCGGAAGCGCTTCCAATGCAAATCCGATTATCTCCAATGCTTTGCAGTCTTTTTCTTCAGGTGATGTACCTGTATTGATAATTATCTACAGAAGCGGAAGCACCGTTGATTACGATAAACCAACAACTATAAGTAATTACCTGAATTTTATTAAGGATCAGAAACAAAGCCCCAATTCGGTGGATCACCTGGATATGGACTCAAATGGAAAAATCACACAAGTAGTATTAATTAAAAAATAAGCCCTATGTCAAGGAAATCTCTTTTCATCATAGCATTTGTGTTTGCAGGTATACTACCCGGACTCTTTGCGCAGGATAATGTTACTCCTCAACGGAAACGAGCAATTGATTCATTGGCTCTTGAAAAGGTCAGGGATCTGAGTAAATACATTAGTATAATAGGGGATAAAGGCACTTCTTTTTCAGAAGCCTCCCGTGTCATTAAGCGGGCGGATGAACTTTTCGCTACGGGAAGTAAAATGGGGGTATCTACGCTGGCGAGTCCGGCTATCAATTATTTTAAGGTAGATGATTATTTTAAACGACTGATGGCATTGAACTACATCAGAGTCAAAATTGACTGGTACAGCATACATTATATCAGTGATCTGGAAAAGCAGCCTGATGGAAAGTATGTTGGAGTTGTTACCATCTATCAGCGCTTTGAAGGGTATGGTGCTGAAGGGCTTAAATATATGGATGTAACTAAAAAGGATGTAACTATTTACGTGGAAAAAAAGCACACTCAGATTAACGGAAAGCAGATTGATTTTTGGGATGTAATTCTGGGGGATATGAAGGTGACAGAAACCAAAAGACAGTAAATTAGGGGAAATTAATTGTAATGCATGCGAAATGGAATTGGCTTTATCTTATGGCAGGTGCTTTGTTTTGTATTCAGGCAGCTGGTTCTGCCCAGACTAATCCTGCCATTCCGGACGATGAGGCGGTTTTTTATGCAGCTACCAAACAGGTCAACCAGTTTTTCAGGCGGTTTAATTGTGAAGAGTCAGTTGAAGGCGAGAGGTATTATGAAAAGGACAGCCTTTATCATAACCCCAGGATCCGTTCCTTCTTTTTAAATCAACTTTTTGACAAAGGGAATTCATTTATAGATGAAAATCTGAAGCAACAGTTCATCCAGCATGTAAGTGCCCCTGGCAAAGCTGTTTTCCTTGATTTTCATGGCGGGCATTGGGTGGCCCAGGTTTCAACTGTTTTTTACTGGGAGGGCAGGGAAGCAAGTGCCATTCTGTTTTTGAATTTGCAGGAGGAGCATACCGGGTCGAAATGGGTGATCAATCATGTTTGTTTCAGGCCCTTTGAGGAATATTTTTTAAAAGACCCCCTGGATACGATTCATTTCCTGCATCCATTGAGTCATGAACTGGAGTTTATGAATCTCTACGAGGTCTTTCATGATGAGAAAGGGCTGGTTCAGAACTATACAGACCGGGATTATCAACCGGATTATCTGACACTGTTTTTATTTGAAGTTAAAACGGGAGCTCTTCGTTTTAAAACTGTCATGGATGTTAAGTTTCATTTTTTTCAGGTTGACAATTGGTATTTTGAACTTTCTCAGTTTATCCGGAATGGGTATAATACCGGTTGGCTCATTTCGGATTTAAAAAAAGTAAATTCAAAAGAAAAGGAGCTGTTACTGAAGGATATTTATGGCAGGTATGAATAGGTTCATGAAGGTATGTGTTTCTTTTATATTCTTTTTCCTCACCGCTTTTTTAAACTGCGGGGCACAAGCTACTGTCAGACAAAAGGAAAAAACAACCCCGGCTGAAATAGAACGCTACAAGCAGGAAGCAGGAAGACTTGTTTCGTTTTTGGAATATTCCATGAATATTGTAGGTAGTGACAGCAGCACCGTGGAGGAGAAGGAATCGGTCATCTATTTCAGTTATTTAAAAATATACAAAGATAAAAAGGTGCTGATTGAAGATGACCTGGATGAAAATCGACAGGTGCCGGTTTATAAGGCTGTACAATCCTATCTGCAGGATATCGCTTACTTCTATAAGAAGGTTCAGTTTTCAATGGAAGTGGAGAATATAGAGTTCCTTGAGAGTGAATCACATGTTTCTTTTTTAAAAATTACGGCCTCCAGACATCTGAAGGGTATAGGACTTTATAATGATACGATCGAAAACACCCAACGCCGCTATATTGAAATGAATATTGATTCAAAGAATAAAGAAGTAAAAGTAGTAAGCATGTATACCACAAAGCCTGATGAAAAGGGAGAGCTGGTCTCCTGGTGGAACCAATTGCCGGAGGAATGGAAGGTGGTTTTTAAAAAGGCAACCGGTATCGCTGATTCGGTACAGTACGAGCAAATAAAAAGAATGACTGCAATTGAAACGGTTGATTTATCAGATAATAAGAGTATAACAGACTTTAGCCCACTCAGCAGGCTGACAGAACTCAAACAAATTGACCTTTCAGGAACAGTTATTTCTGACCTGAATATCATCAGGAATCTGATACAGCTGGAAGTGTTAAAAGTGGACGGTACACAATTACTTGTCATTCCTCCTCTAAGGTATTTGCACAAACTCAGTTCATTAAACATCAGTAATACAGGTATATCCACCCTTGAAGGTGTCCAATACTTCCCAAATCTTCGAAGGCTGTATTGCGCCGGTACGCTCATAAGCGACTTTTCTCCGCTAGCGGAAATTAAATACCTCGAAGAGCTGGATTGTTCCGGAACGGGAATGAAGGATTTAAGTTCGCTCTCCATTTGCACTAATTTGACCAGGTTGGATGTATCCGATACAAAAGTTGAAAGTTTGATGCCGCTATCTACACTTTTCAATTTACGTAATCTAAACCTTTCAAACACGATGGTCACCGATATTCAGCCTTTGCAATCGTTGAGAAAGCTGATGCAATTGTCTTTTAACAATACCTGGGTAACCAACCTGAAACCACTTTTGGGAATTACAACGCTGAAAACGATTTACTGCGATAATACCAGAATTCACAAAGAAGAAACTGCGGAGTTTGTCCAAAAGCACAAAAACACCCTGGTGATTTATGAATCGGAAGGTTTGGTAAAATGGTGGAGCAGTATGAACGGGGAATGGAAAAAGGTTTTCAGGCAAGGACGGCAAATGGATGACATTCCGAGTAAGGAACAATTGGCAATTTTGACTTCTATTGATTCTATTAATATTTCAAGTAATCCTAAAATAAGTGACCTGATTCCTCTTAAAGCAATCACTAACCTTAAAGTGCTCAATCTCAGCTTTACCCATGTTGAATCGCTTAACCCGATTGCAGACATTGCCTCGCTTCAAAAATTGGTCATTTCAGGGACCGGGATTAAAAAGCTGGATGATCTGGCAAAACTAAACAGGTTATCCCTTTTGATCTGCAATAATACGCAGATAGATAGCTTAACACTTGCGGACTTTATAAATTCCAGGAAGAATTGTCTTGTTATTTACAAGTCTGGCGAATTGATCAAGTGGTGGGATCAGCTTAATGTGCAATGGAAAGCAATTTTTCGTGGAAATATCAGGCTGGATTCTCCTCCCTCAGAAATACAACTGCATAGATTGGCCAACCTTGATTCAATAAATCTAAGCGGTCAAAACATTGGCAGTATAGAGCCTTTACATGAATTTTTGTATTTGAGATATCTGGGGCTATCTAAATGTGCATTTAATTTTTTGCCAAACCTTAAGACTTTTAGACAATTGACTGTTCTGGACATTTCAGATAACCCTCTTCCGGACCTTAATTCAGTTACAGAAAACAGAAGTTTATTAAAATTAAACTGCAGCAATACTGCAATCAGAGATTTAACTCCCATCCAAAAAATTCCCCGATTAGAAGTTCTGCAATGTGCAGGTACTCGTGTCAAAAACATAGAACCGCTTGCTGATTTTTTCAATCTGGATTACCTGGATATTTCCAATACGCAGGTAAGAAAAATTGGCTCGCTTGATAATTTGAATAAACTAAAAACACTGGTATGTTATAATACACTTATTTCAAAAAAGACTATTGAATCGTTCAAAATAAAGCATCCAAAATGCGACTTGAATCATTTTTAGTTTGGCTGATAATTAATGTATCTGATGAGCTATTTGAAATTTTATGAAAAGGGGATAAACTGGATTCATCACAGAATAAACAAACGGCAGTTCCTCATTTTCGCCAGTATATTGGTTGGACTTTCAGCTGGTTTGGCTGCCATTATCCTCAAAACACTGGTTCATTATATACATGATGCGATTACTCATGATTATCATTTGAAGTACCAGTATTATCTGTACCTGCTTTCTCCGATGGCTGGGCTTTTAATGTGCGTGTTTTTTGTCAGGAGATTCCTGAACGGTAAGCTTGGAAGAGGTACGCCAAATATTTTGCATGGAATTATAAAAAAATCAGCTAACCTTCCTAAGGATCAGATGTATTCGCATATTATCAGCAGTGCCCTTACTGTTGGGTTTGGCGGGTCTGCGGGACTTGAATCTCCAATGGTCACCACTGGTTCAGCAATAGGATCTAATTTCGCCAGGACGTATCACCTGAATTATAAAGACCGGGTTCTGCTTCTTGCCAGCGGTGCCGCCGCAGGAATTGCAGCTGCCTTTGATTCTCCTATTGCAGGCGTTCTCTTCGCTTTAGAAGTGTTGGTTGCAGATGTAAGCATTTCTGCTTTTATACCCCTCATTATTGCTGCCGCAATCGGTGCCTTATTCTCAAAAATTATTCTTAAAGAGGGCATCCTCCTGTCTTTTCACTATCTACAGCCATTCAATTACAACTTCACTCCTTTTTATGCACTACTTGGGGTGCTTGCTGGATTGGTCTCTGTTTATTATGTGCGGATTTTTACCAGGATTGAAGAATTATTTCAACCGGATAAAAATAAAATATATCGAAAAGCAATACTCGGGGGACTAATTCTTGCCTTACTCATTTATTTATTTCCTTCCATGTTTGGTGAGGGGTATAGCAGTATCAAAGCACTTTCAGAGATGAAGGCGGATTCACTGCTCAATAATAGTTTTTTTTCAGGCTTTGCCAATAACGAATGGTTTGTCCTGATTTTTATTGGGGTGGTTATGATGTTAAAGGTTATAGCTACTTCGGTTACAGTCGGCAGTGGTGGAAATGGCGGTAATTTTGCACCTTCACTTTTTGTAGGGGCATATCTTGGCTATTTTTTTTCCAGATTGGTCAGCATGCTTGGGATTGCAAAGCTTCCTGAAGGAAATTTTACAATTGTAGCGATGTCGGGAATTTTGTCTGGAATTTTTCATGCGCCGCTCACAGCGATATTTCTCATAGTTGAAATTACCGGAGGATATACCTTAATGATCCCTTTGATGATTGTTTCCGCAGTAAGTTTTACTGTTGTAAAATATTTTGAGCCTCATTCAATGGATGTAAAAAAACTGAGAAAAAAAGGATATGATCTGACCCATAACAAAGACAAAACAATCCTTTCCACTCTTAAAATTTCAGATATTATTGAATCAGATTTTCATAAGGTTGATCCCGAATACACTCTGGGACAACTTGTAGACGTTATTGCGCACTCCAGCAGAAATATTTTTCCAGTAGTCAATAAGGAAAATGAACTTGCAGGTGTAATACTTTTAGATAATATCAGGGAGGTGATGTTTAAAACAGAATTTTACAATACTTTATGTGCAAAGGACTTGATGAGAACACCACCTGAAATGGTTCATTCCAATGACACGATGCAGTCTGTTATGAAAAAATTTGATGATACCGGTGCCTGGAATCTTCCGGTTATTGACAATGGTTCATACATAGGCTTTATTTCCAAATCCAGTATTTTTGGTAAATACAGGAAAGTATTGATCAGAAGTCATATTACCTGATTAGAAGTTCGGTAATATATGCATTTGACCCGGATTTTCGGCAAAAAGGAGACAAGTACCAATTTTTAAACATGCTATTAAATTGAGTTAACGCTTTAAAAATGTGGTTCAACGAAATCTGCAACATCGTGAAGCCAGAATATGTAAAATCGACTGTAAAATAAATACAGCGGGAATAGACATAAGAGCGCACACTATAAAAGTTTGTTTTTGAGTTTTAAACCAGAATAGATGAAGATTCCAATTAATATTCTGCTTGCTGACGATGATAGCGACGATCGCTTTTTTTTTAGTTTGGCATTGAAGGAGGTATTATCCTCCTTTCAACTCAACACTGCTGTGGATGGTGAAGAACTAATGAATTATCTTATTAAAAATTCCGAAACTCCTCCTGATGTACTTTTTCTGGACCTCAACATGCCAAAAAAAAATGGTTCAGAATGTCTTGCCGAAATAAAACGAAACTCGAAACTGAAAAATATTCCTGTAGTTATATATTCAACTTCGGTTCAAAAGGACACCGCAGATGTATTTTATAAAAGTGGAGCATTCTATTATGTTCGTAAATGCGAGTTCGAAGAGCTTAAAAGAGTCCTTAAGCAGGTACTCTTTCTAATAGAAACTCAAAACGAACAACCAGAGCGTAAAAATTTTATTGTCAATCCTGATTGACACATTTTGTCAACCTTTTAGGTACATTTCAATCGCCCTTCTAATGCATTTTAATAGAACTTTCATGAGCCTGATGTGTTCCTCAGGAGAAAATAATAAAATCAAAAAAATAGAATGAAAAAAAACAAACTATTTAACACAAACATTATCTTCCTTTTCGCAACTGTTTTTTTGATTGTACTATCGCTCATAACATATTTGAGAATAGAAAGCCTTATTGATTCATCTAAACAGGTAAATCATACAAGCCGGGTGGAATTTGGTCTTAATAATATATTTGCAAATCTAAAAGATATCGAAGCGGGGCAGAGGGGGTATTTACTTACAAATGATTCTGTTTTTTTGGACCATTATTACAAAGCAATAGGAAATCTCACCATTTATTTTAAAATCTTAGATTCTCTTGCTGAAAAGAACCCTTCCCAACAGCATAACATAAAGGCCTTAAAATTGACTGTCTATAAAAGAATTGAACAACTAAAAAAAACGATGGTTGATGCCAGAACTTCAAACACTTATCCAATAGAATTATTAGAGGGGAAGGCCCTAATGAATGAAGTTCGTGAACAGATAAATAAAATGGAAACTGAAGAAAGTCATCTTCTGAAACAGAGTAACCGAACATTTGATGAAGAAACTTTAGTCACTCCATTTTTTACAATTTCCCTTATTGGCTTTTTCATATTTATTTCATTAATAGCGTATTTCCAATTAATAAAGGCTCTTAAGATATCTGTTGAATTGGAATCGGATTTGGAGAAGAAAAATAATAGCCTGCAAAAAAATATTCAACTGCTTACCATTATGAATAAAGAACTCGAAACATTTACTTTCATATCAAGCCATGATATGCAGGAACCATTGCGCAAAATACAGACCTTTATAAATTTTTTGCTGGGTAAGGAAAAAGCAAATTTATCTGATGAAGGAAATTTTTATTTACAAAGAATATATGCCACTGCAAAACGAATGCGAACAACTATTGATGACCTATTGAAGTACTCTCATCTCAAGAATACTGATCAAAAAACTGAAATAACAGGCCTCAATGGAGTCATAGAAGAAGTAGTAAACGATTATAGTGAAACTATTGAAAGAAAGAAGGCAGTAATCGAAGTCAATTGTTTCTGCCAGATACGCGTTATTCCGATTCAGTTCCGGCAACTTATGGACAATCTGATTAATAATTCACTTAAGTATACCAAAATTAATGCGACCCCGCAGATAACAATTGCGTGCGAAATTAAAGCTGGAAACAAATTAAATAAGGAACTATTTCTTTGGGAAATAAACTATTGTCATATTTCAGTTACCGACAACGGGATCGGTTTTGAGCAGAAATACAAGGACCGTATTTTTGAAGTATTTCAGCGTCTGCATAATAGTGACGTTTATGAAGGTTCAGGAATGGGTCTCGCCATATGCAAAAGGATTGTTGAAAATCACAAGGGAATTATTACGGCCACTGGCAAATTGGATCAAGGAGCAAAGTTTGACATATATATACCAATTAGTTGAAGCCGTTTTGCTGAGTGATGCTCTCCGCTTTTATTTTCTTTTTGCCGAGATTAAAACAAGATTAAAACAAGATTAAAAAATAAGCCGTTATATGAAGAAGCGATGAAGATCAGACTGGCATTGATGTTTACTAAATTATTTATTAAAAATAAAATGATTGGTATAGTATTTGAATTAACTTTGTCAAACAAACTAAAACTAAAAACATGAAAAAGATCTCATTATTCGTAGCAGCATTGGCAATTGGATTTGCTGGTTTTGCTCAAACAGCTCCAGCCAAGACAGATTCCAAAGCTCCTGCTAAAACAGAGAAGAAAGCAGATGCTAAGAAGACTGATGCTAAAAAAACAGATGCTAAGAAGACTGATGCCAAGAAGACTGACGCGAAAGCGAAGTAATTCCGGTTATTGTTTTTTTGTTAAAATCCCTGCTAACTGGCAGGGATTTTTTTTAGCACCCTGCGGGTAGGGCAAATATCCTGTGGCTATTTGAGCCAGCATATGCGTAAGCAAGGCTAAGACTAAAAAAGCCAAAGTCTTTTTAACCGGATTTTAATCTTGTTTTACTCCCGTTTTAATTCCGGTTATATTTCTTTACACTAAAATCAATTAGCGTATGGAAGCAGCGATTTCAAAAACCCCACCTTCTTACATGAGTAAATTTGTAGACCATATAAGCATTCCATTTGCAGTTGCATTCATTTTGCTATCCGTAATGATGTCCTGCAATCAGGAAACAAAAAATGCAGATGATGCAAAACAAATACCACTTGATACAAATAGTATTAAGAAGATCTCTCATCAGGAAAAGGATGGCGTTTACTTTATAAATCTTAAAGAGGGAGATACTATTAAAACACCTTTTAATATTGAAATGGGTATAAGGGGTATGATGGTGGAACCTGCGGGAAAATCAACTGTGGGCAGAGGGCATCACCATCTGATAATTGACGGATCTTTCATCGAGAAAGGGAAAATGGTTCCCAAAGATAAAACGCATATTCATTTCGGAAAGGCTGAGATTTTATATAAAATTGAATTGAAGCCGGGACACCATACTCTTACGCTTCAATTTGCTGATGGAATGCACAAAAGTTATGGGGGGGATTGGAGTAAAACAATTTCGATTACAGTGCATAAATAAGAAACACAGGTTACAGAATTTAATTTAAACCTTAGTATAAACCTAATCTACAAATCATGAAAAAGATTGTATTGTTTACAGTAGCTCTGGCAATTGGTTTTGCAAGTTTTGCTCAAACTGCCCCGGCTAAAAAAGAGACTAAAAGCCCAGCCCAGACTGAAAAGAAATCGGCAAAAAAGGCGGAGGTTAAAAAGACTGATTCAAAGAAGGCTGTTAAAAAATAGGTTTTTTGTTTGCCTGTGGTTGTGGATGGACATCTTGTTTTTTTTGTTCAATTTTTTCATAGTTGGTTTGACTCAAGCAT
>JABDEY010000034.1 GCA_013286805.1 Bacteroidota bacterium
TATTACAGCAAAGCAGGCTGGGTAGCAGACATTGCGCTGTTCTCCAACGTATTCTTTGTGATGGGCATTCTGGCTTCTATGGGAGCTGTTCTTACATTGCCCGGAATTGCAGGTATTGTGCTTACGATAGGTATGTCGGTTGATGCCAACATTCTGATTTTTGAGCGAATCCGGGAGGAATTATCCAGTGGAAAGGGCACGGGGCTTGCCATTAAGGAGGGTTTCGCAAACGCCATGTCTTCCATTATCGACTCCAATGTCACAACACTTTTACTTGGTATTATTCTGTACCTGTTCGGAACAGGACCAATACAGGGATTTGCCACTACGCTTATTATAGGTATTCTTACATCTTTGTTTTCTGCCATATTTATTACGCGTCTGATTTTTGAAACTTTATTGAAAGGCAAGTCTGAAATAGGTTTCTCCCATAATTTTTCTGCCCATTTATTCAAGAATATCAAGGTTGATTTTGTCAGCAAACGTAAACTTTATTATGTTTTTTCCGGATCCATCATTTTGCTGGGATTCATTTTCTATTTTAAGCACAATGGGTTTAATCTTGGTGTAGATTTTAAAGGAGGACGTACGTATGTGGTTCGTTTTACTGAAAAGAAGGAAACCCAGCAGGTAAGGGATGCGCTGACAGGAGTATTCGGAGCTGCACCTGAAGTGAAGACGTATGGGGAGGGTGGTGCCCAGATGAAAATTACAACTGCTTATATGATTGACGACAATTCCATGGATTCGGAGTCGAAGGTGGAAGATAAGCTGAAGGAGGGCTTGAATAAACTTCAGGCCAAATTTGAGATTATGAGTACCATTAAGGTCGGGGAAACAGTATCGCGTGACATTAAAACCAAGGCTATCTGGGCGGTTTTATTTTCCTGCCTTATCATGTTCGTCTTTATCTTTATACGTTTTAAAAAGTGGCAATATGGACTTGGTGCTGTTGTCGCCTTGTTTCATGATGTATTGGTAGTTCTTTCCTGTTATACTATTTTTGATGGACTGCTTCCTTTTTCACTGGAAATTGATCAGCAGTTTATCGCTGCAATTCTGACTGTTATGAGTTATTCCATGACGGATACAGTTGTGGTTTTCGATCGAATCCGTGAATACCTGACTGAAAAGAATAAACTGGATGTTGTCGGCGAGGAAAAAAACAATGTGATCAATTATGCGCTGAATGCTACATTAAGCCGTACTATTTTGACTTCTCTGACTATCTTCTTTGTATTGTTGTCTATCTTCATTTTCGGAGGGGAAACGATTAAGGGCTTCTCATTTGCTCTGTTGATTGGTATCGTGATTGGTACTTATTCGTCTATCTGTATTGCTACTCCAATCGTAATTGACTTCGACAGGAAAAAGCCTTTAGAGGTCATTAAATAATATGGTTTTACTGTTTCTGAATATGGGCGAGGGGGAAATTACCCTTATCGTTCTTGTCATTATACTTTTTTTCGGATCCAAGAGTATTCCAACCCTGGCCAGGGGCTTAGGTAAGGGAATAAGGGAATTTAAGGATGCCACACAGGGAATCCAGCGTGAAATAGAAAACAGCGCCAAGGGATTGACTCAGGAGGCTCAGAAAGTTACTCAGGAGGCACAAAATGTGACTCAAGAGGCGCAGAAAGCGACAGTACAGGGGACTCAGACTGCGACAATTGCTGGTACTCAAAAAGTGATTTTACCGGAGGGCCCAATAGCGTCAAACCAGAAAGTACAGGATAATAAAGACCTGATAGGTTCAGATAAAACGGTCACAGAAGAGAAGAAGCCTTCAGTTTAGAACTGCCAGATTATAGAATAGGAAATTTACCAGATTACGGGCCTGTCCTTCTCCGCCCGGAACATTCCGTTTCCTTCCTTTACATCGAATGCTGCGTAAAACTCCTGCATGTTGGAAAGAGGTGCCATTACCCTTGCCATGTTTGGTGAATGGGGGTTTGTTTTTAACAGCTGTTTTAAATACTCCGGGCGCATATTACCTCTCCAGCCTTGTGCCCATGAAATAAAGAATCGTTGCTCACCTGTAAACCCATTGATTTTTTCTGGTGCTGGTTTCCCATCCAGGGATTTTTTATAAGCATAGAAGGCAATTGTTAGTCCTCCCAGATCAGCAATATTCTCTCCAAGTGTAAGTTCTCCATTTACATGAAAAGTGTCTAATACGGCAAAGTGGTTGAATTGTTCCACAACCTTGTTGGTCCTTTCTTTGAACCTTAGGCTGTCTTCTTTTGTCCACCAGTTTTTCAGGTTGCCTTCTGCATCAAACTGGCAACCCTGGTCATCAAATCCATGTGTCAGTTCATGACCAATAATCGCTCCCATACCGCCATAATTTACAGCGTCGTCAGCATTTGCATCAAAGAAAGGGATTTGCATAATTCCAGCAGGGAAAACAATTTCATTGTAGGATGGATTATAATAGGCATTTACCGTTGAAGGTGTCATGCCCCATTCTGTTTTGTCAACGGGAACACCAAGTTTGTCTGCCATATACCTGAAGTCACAAATGTTTCCCCTGAAGAAATTTGCCACATAGCTATCGTTCTTAATGTCCATAGAGGAATAATCCCTCCATTTGTCAGGATAGGCCAGTTTGCGCATGATGGTCTCTAACTTGTGCAGGGCTTGTTTCTTGGTTTCTGCACTCATCCATTCCCGGGTGTTAATGCGTTCTTTGAAGGATGCTGTGAGGTTGTCAACCATTATGTTTACTTTCTTTTTGGCATCAGCGCTGAAATATTTTTCTACATACAGCTGCCCTAAAAGATCTCCCAGTGACATATCGGATTGCTGGATAACTCTTTTCCAACGCGGTCTTAGTGTTTTTGATCCACTTAATACGGTGCCATAGAAATTGAATCTTTCCTGTATGAAATTATCGCTGAGTTTGCCGGCTGTGCTGCTGATCAGATTCCAGCGCAGGTAATTTTTCCAGTCCTCAATGGAAGATGATTTAATAATCTCATCTATTCTGGCAAAAAACAGAGGCTGCCCTATGATTAATTGACTTACTTTAGTGTCAATGCCAAGTGCCTTGAAATAAGCTGCCCAGCCAAAAGCAGGATTGGATTTAATAAAGTCTGCCAGCGATTTCTTATTATACTGGGCCTCTATATCTCTCAATTGAACCCTGGTCATGGATTTTTCTGCCAGCTGTTTTTCCAGGTCGAAAATTTTAGATGCGATAATTGTTGCCTGCTTGTCAGTCTCTCCCATCAGTTTGAACATGGCTGCCACATGCAGCGAATATTGTTCCCGTATAGTTTTGAGAGATGGATCCGGATTCAAATAATAATCCATATCCGGTAAACCAATTCCTCCCTGATTGAGTGTGGTGATATTTTCCGTGCTTGCTTTAGGGTCAGCTCCTATACCGAAATCGAACAGGGGTTTAACTCCAATGATATGGAAGTGTGCAATAACTGCGGGTATGTCGTTTGCTGTTTTTATATCTGAAATAAGTTTGAATTCTGCATCAAGGGGCTGAATGCCTTCCTTGTTTAATTTGGCCGAATCCATTGCTGTTGAATAGAAATCTCCCACTTTTTGTTTTGGACTGCCCGGATCTCCTTTTGTTTTTGCAGCTTCTTCCAACAAGGTGCGGAGGTTAAGAAGGTTATTATCCTGAATAATATTGAAGTTTGTCCAGGTTGCTTCAGCAGAAGGAACCGGATTGTTTTTTATCCAGTTGCCATTCACATACTGGTAAAAATTGTCTTTAGGGCCTATGGTTGTGTCAAAATTGGCCAGGTTTATGGAAGTGTTTGTGCTCATAGTGTTGCCGAAATTTTTATCGTTCCTGTTTCCACAGGAAGTTAGTATAAGAATAGTCAGAGGCAGGATAAAGAGGGTTGTTTTCATACGTTGTCGCTTTTTTTAAATTGCGATAAAAGTAACTTATTTTTTCAGACTTTTATAACAATTTCATCTTCTACGTAAACGAGGTATTTTTCCACATTTTTATACCCCATTTGTGCAAGAAGGTCTCCGTAATTGTGAATTTGTTTGATATGTGAATCTGATTTTGTTCCGGTTTTATAATCTATGATTGCAGTCGCTTCAGGACCTAAAACTACCCTGTCTGGCCTGAATCTTTCTCCATTGGGTAAAATAATCTCTGTTTCAATTTTCAGGTTAACGCCTTCCCTGAAATAACATGCTAAAGTTTTATTTTCAATGATTCGTTTTATTTTGGTTTTTAACACCTCCTGCTCCTTTAAGTCAATGATTCCTTCTTTTAAAAATTGACTTAGAACAGGATTAAGGTCAGAAGCTATTCTGATTTTTGCCAGAACAGCATGAACTATTAATCCAAATTCTGCCTCAGGAGCATTTGCCCTGATTTTCAAAAAAGTTCTCCAATCAAAGGATTGGAGCATGTTCAGCCGGATGCTGTTGGTGTTTTTTCTGTTTTTATCCGAATGATTCGTTTTGCTGCCAAAATCATATTCTTTCTGAAACTCAGACCATACCTTAAGATGTTGTAAGTAGAGACATAACATATCTGTTACAGAATGCAGGTTTTCAGGGTGTTTTGAAGGTTTACTGTTAATAATATACAAGCGTTCTTCCGGACGGGTCAAAGCAACGTATAGCAGGTTGACCGTATCCATAAGTGTTTTGTTCTTTTCTTCTTCGTAAAGATGTGCATAATTGGTTTTTTCAAGACCTTTACCCAGGGGAAGAAAGACTGAACTCAGGCCGGGTAATTCCTGGTTTGCCAAATCCACCCAAAGATTGCCTCTTGCAGTAACTGTTGACCCTGTAAAAGGGAAAATAACAACCGGAAATTCGAGTCCTTTGGAACTATGGATAGTCATGATATTTACTGCATTTGCTCCTACAGGTACATTCATGGAAGCTTTTTCTTTGCGTATGCTCCACCAGTTTAGAAAATCAAACAGGTTATTGTTGTTTTTTGTGGAATAGCCCAGTACCTCATCTAAAAAGTAAATCAGGGAGGAAAAATCCGAATCTCCAAGATGAAAAATTTTTATCAGCTGTTCTACAATTTCATAAAGCGGCAGTTTTAAAAGCTGCAGGTGATTAAAGTCAAATTCATAGTGTTTAAGCAGTGAATCAAACCCTTCTGTTTTTTTGTGTTTAAGGGTATGTATTAAATCAGGCAATCTGCCGTTGATGGAATTGCTTTCAATCAGAAATTGTAAGATTTCAACTTTGCTGATGTCGTCTCCTGGCTGCTGAAGGTGCTTTAATAAGGACCCGATAAAAGAAACCTTTCGGGAATTTTTCAACAGCAGTGAGTCAGGAGATAGTACTCCGATTGTTTTTTGTGTCAGAAATTCTGCTATTATACTGCCTGTTTTATTGGTTCTGCATAAAATGGCAATATCGCTCAATTTATAATTCTCAGCCTGAAGTTGCCGGATTGTTTCATAAATATGATCAAGTGTCAGCTGCTGTTCATCTTCCACATTATCTTCCATAAAACTGAGGGAAATGTATCCCCCCTCATTTTCGGGGTCAGCTTGCTGTGAAAGGTTATTATATATTCTCCTGAAGTTGCCGATTAGTTTACCTTCGAGAAAACTAAATAAGGAGTTGTTGAATCCTACGATTTCCTTTTTGCTCCGGTAATTATTGTTGAGGTGTTGCTCGTTGTAGTTTCGTTTCAGAATCCGTTCACGTTCAGCAATGAAAGGGCTTTTTTCTTTTAAAAAAATTTCCGGCAATTGGGTAAATTGTTCAACTTCCCCTCCCCGCCAACGGTAAATGGCCTGTTTGCCGTCTCCAACCAACATGTTTGTATATCCCTCAGACAGGGAATTTTCAATCAGGGGAAGCATGTTTTGCCATTGCAACACAGAGGTGTCCTGAAATTCATCAATCAAATAATGAAGGTATTTTGCCCCTATCCGTTCGTATATGAATGGTACCGGTTGATTCAGAACAATTCTTGAAATTATTTTATTGAATTCGGAGATGTGAATGCAGTTTTTTTGTTTTTTTATTTCTGTCAATAATTTTTCAATTTCATTGAGTACTGCAAGTGAGTATATGTTTTTGCTGATCAGCTTGAATAAATAATACAGGGATTGTTGCTTTTCAAGAAGTGTTTCGATCGAATGAAATGCTTCAGAGAGCCTGTCCTTTATATTGTCTATTTTGAGTTTATCGCTGTCGTCGGTTTTGTCTGCATAAAATTTTCCTTTTACGTAGGTTTCTTTTACATATGAGTTTGGCTCAATTTTATCGAAATGTCCGGCCGACAAACTGGAAAACCAGGCACCCGTTCCGCTGCGCCCCCTGTAAAATGCATTCAGTTCAAGTCCCTGATTATTTATTAATTGAAGGGCCGATGAGGCCAGATGCTGAATGCTGCTTTCGAACTGTTGGATAGATTTCGAGAGGCTGTTACGGATAGAAAGAAAACCGTTGGTATCTATATTTTTAAGTTTTCCAAGGTGAAGCACACCTTCTTCCGTCAGCAGGTTTTTCGAAAATTCAAAAAGCTCTTTTTCTATATGCCAGCTTTTTTCATCTTCCGCTTTTGATTCTGTAAACTCCACCAAAGCACGGGTAATATCCGAATCCGTCCCCGCTTTTGATATTAATAAGTCGATAACCTGCGCAAGCAGCTTATCACTGTCCATTTCAATCTCGAAATTTACGGGTAGATGCAGGTCAAAGGCAAAAGTGCGGACAATTCGATGAACAAAACTATCTATTGTGCCAACGGCAAAGTCAGAATAGTTATGAAGTATGCTTTGTAAGATAGTTGCGGCCCTTTGCCTGATTGTCTTTTCTTCTAAACCTGTTTCTTCCTTTAACTTTTTAATCAGAATTCCTTTGCCGGCAGGGTCTGAAATCTCCTCCAGACCTGAAACGATGCGTTCTTTCATTTCAGCGGCGGCCTTGTTTGTAAAGGTTATGGCAAGGATCGTACGATATTTTACAGGCGGGTTTCGGTCATCTGAAAGTGCAAGCTTCAGATATTCTTTTACCAGTGTGAAGGTCTTGCCTGATCCGGCTGAGGATTTATAAACTGTAAAGTTGCCCAAATTCAGAACGGGATATTTTTATTGAAAATATCCTTTTTGTCATTGCAGTATAGTTTAGCGTCCAATATTTCGTGAATGAGTAAATTGTGAATGAGTTCTACGAAGCCATAAGCCTGACTTGGGACAAAGAAATTCAGATCACCCAATTTTCGCAACGGGTTGTCTGCTTTAAATCCGGAAAAGGTCATTACTATGCAACCCGATTTTTTTGCCTGTTCTGCAGCGTTCAGGATGTTTGCCGAGTTTCCGGAACTGCTGATGCAGAAGGCCATATCACCTTTATCTGCAAACGCTTCAATGGGTTTGGAAAACACCTCTGCATAACTGAAATCATTTGCAATACAGGTTAGCAGGGAAGGATCATTAAAGGCAGTCGCCCGTATGTTACCATTTTTCCAATAGTCCACTGCCATGTGGCTGGTTATTCCCGCACTTCCCCCATTTCCCAGCATCATTATCTTCTTATTCTCCTTTTGAACTATTGTTATCAGCTCAACGGCTTTTGCAATCGCTTTGCTGTGTTCGAGCATCTGGCCTTTATAGTCAGCTTCATTTGCCTCCAGCGCCTGCCGGAATGCGTTTAAATAAGTGCCTGTAAATTTGCTGATTTCCATTTTATTTTAAAAAGTGGGAGATGAATTTTATTAAGTCTTTTTTATAAACAGGATGTTCGTTGCCAATGATCTCAACAGCAAGTGCACCAACACAATTTCCTATAAAGGGCAATACCTCTGCCGGAGTATTGTTAAAGGCGAGGAGGGAAGTAACAGAAAGAACTGCATCACCTGCACCCACTGAATCTTTTATCGTAGAAGCAAAGGCGGGAGCCCGGGTGAATTTGGCTCTTTCGTAAAGCAGTGAACCCTGCTGTCCCAGGGTGATCTGGATTTTACCTGCGTGGGTTATGTCATGCAGTTTGCTTATTAGTTGCTCTAAAGCACCGTAGTTGTCACCAAAGGGAAGGCGTACTTCCTTTTCATCAATGGAAATATAATCTACCCGGTTATATTTTGTTATGTAATTAAAACCATAATTGTTGCTGTTGGTTTGGGCATTGACAGCAAGATATTTACCTGATTTTTCAAGGAACTGAATAATTCCAGGGGTAATAAATCCATGCCCAAAATCTGCTATGAGGATCAGGTCCACCTCTTTTATAGCTTTGGACAGATAGTTAATAACTTCCTTTTCCAGTTCAGCATCCAACCAGGCATCATTCATGAAGGTAACTTCGAACAGCTTCAGGTTGAGGTAAACGTCTATGTATCTTCTTTTGGCAGGAGTAGGGCCGTCTGATCGCCAAAAAAATTTCTTATGAATTGACTCTGATAATTTTTCTTCAATGAGGTCCTGCTGTGGATTTTGTTTGCCAAGGCAGGTAACCAATTCTACTTTTCCTGCAAATTGATCAAGGTGGTTGGCTATGGCAAGTACCCCCCCGGCATAAGATTCCCCCCTTTGGAAAATACTTGATATGGTAGGGGATTTGGAGGATTTTCCCAAAGGCTTGCAGGAGTGATATTCATCTATGATAGTGTCACCTATGACCAGAACCTTCAGGTTCTTCAATTTTTCGATCTCTTTGATGATGGATTCCGCGTTTTCCTGCTTTTTTAAATTGCCCAGGTACTCCTGAACTGAATCGCTCAAGGGGCTGTAATGTGCATTGATCAGTTTGGAGGAAGAAAATTGAATTTCTTCTGTAAAATACAGTTTGCCTCCGACAGATTTGACTGCTTCCTCTTCTTTGTTAATATTTCCGGTAATGTCGTCTTCACTTTTTTTATAATCCTGGCCTTTTACATAGAGTGTTGGTTTAAGCAATTCGATTGTCTTAACTGCGGTTTCCCATTTATTAAGCGCCACATAACTTACTGCTTCGAGGGCAGCAATAGATTCCATCCTCAGCATTTCATTAAAAACAGGGCGTCCTGGGCCTTTGTTGACATAACGATCGGGCGTAATGGTTACGATTAACACATCGGCAGCTTTTTTTGCCGCCTCAAAATGCTTCATGTGTCCCAGGTGGAGCAGGTCAAAGCAGCCATGACAATGGGCTATGGTCTTGCCCTTACTTTTAAGTTCAGCTGTTATAACTGCTAACTCTTCTAAGCTTATAATTTTGGAAACCATTTTCTAAAAATACAAAAATTGCTAAACTGTTTGGCGTAATTAATTAGCCAAGGTATTTAAACCAATCCCTGGTCGCTTCGGCGATACTATCTGCTTCCCAAAGTGGAGCATCCCGCCAGTAATCAATATTGGCCAGCATAATTTTAACTCCTTCTTCAAAGCTGACCTTAGGTTTCCAGCCAAGTTTTTCGGTTATTTTTTTTGTGTCGGCAAAGGTGCAGTCGGGCTCACCTGGGCGTTTGGGGATGTACAACACTTCTCCGCCAAGCAGTTGAACAAGCTTATTGACACTATAGGTATTTCCGCTTCCTACATTGAATATCTCTCCCGAAACATCGTTGCGTTGAGCAGTTGTTACACAGGCATCGACAATGTCGGTTACAAAGGTGAAATCCCTTGTTTGCTTTCCATCGCCTACCACTGTATAAGGCTTATTGTTTAGTTTTTGAGCGAGAAAAACGCCAAAAACGGCGCCGTAGGTGCCAGAAGTCCTGGCACGGGGGCCGAATACGTTGAAAAAACGCATACAGGTGATGTTCATTTTATAAATCTGTTCCCAGTATAAGCAGTATTCTTCTCCAAGGTATTTGGTAACAGCGTATGGATATTGACAACGTATTTCGGCTGTTTCAGGAGTCGGGAAGGAGTCGGGAATACCATAACAGGAGGAAGATGCAGAATAGACGACTCGCTTAACCTGATGCTTCCGGCAGGCTTCCAATACACTGATGGTGCCATTTACGTTTGAATTATGATACAGCATAGGGCGCTCTATGGAAGGCACTATGTCAGCAAGGGCTGCCAGGTGAAAAACCAGGTCAACTCCGCTGAATAAGGCCTCTATTTTGTCGAAATCGCTGATACTTGCAATATTTACGTTGAGTTTGGGATTTTCTTTGTGGTGTTCAAGGTTTTTTACTGTACCCGATGATAAATTGTCGATGACAATCACTTCGTGTCCATCATTCAATAAGCGATCTACCATATGGCTTCCGATGAAACCGCAGCCTCCTGTTACAAGTGTTTTCATTTTTATGGTTTTGTTGGCACTAATTTAAGCTGAAAGGGGGTTTCATAATATTGCTTCATTAAATCCTGTTGCCATTCGAGGTAAACTCCACCTCTCAGTTCATTGCTCATTAATGTTTTAGAATAGGGAAGTACCGGAAGAAAAAGTGTGTCCTTCGCCGCCATTGTTTTTTTTGCCTCAAGGATGGTTTCTATCCGTTTGTCAAAAGCCTGGTCGAGTTTTCGCAAATTCTCCCTGTCGGATAAAAAGAAGTAAATAAAGAATGCACAGGCAATAAACGCTATGGGTAAAGCAAGCCGGGGTAGGAACTGAGTTTTTCCTCTAAGACGGGTGCCTAAAAAGTAAAATGAAATATTCAGCAACAGGACCGAGATCACATATGGGAAAAAAAATGTCCTTGTATTGCCGTGATTCAAATAGATTGCAGTCATGACCAGGGCAAGCGAACACCAGCTCATTATAATTGTATAGATTGAGAATTTGCCGAATTCTAACAAAACGGGTTTAGGAATTGTGTTTTTATCGTCCGTCAGTCCAAAAATAAAGGCCAGGGAGAAGTTAATTAAGAGCAAAGGCAATGATTTCAGTATATGTATAAAAAAATAGCATGCTAAAGAGAGTATGAACTGCTTGACATAAGCCAGTAAAGGGGTGCTGAAGAGTTTCCCCTGTAACTCAGCATTGAAGCGGCCGGCATAATTGCCCGGTGCCACCATGTAGATAGCAAATCCCAAAGCAGCCATCCCCAATAAAAGTAAAACCTGTTTGTTTATTTTTTTGTTTTTTAGAAAGTACCAGAGCAGAAAGTAAAATAGTATACCCATTTCAATAACTGAGTAATGCAATTTAACCAAGGCAAACGAAAACAGGAGTAGTGCGGAAAGCATGATATTCAAGGGGCCGCCTTTTAATAAAAAATAAATACCCAGGTAAAGAAGCGATATCAGTGTCATGTAACCTGAGCCTGTAAGCCAGAACACGGCCTGGTTTACAATGTCATTCCGAAAATATAAGATAGTCGTAACACTTAATATGCAAAGGATGAGTGGAATCCTGAGGGAATAAACAGGAAGCAGTTTCTTCATCACCTGTGTAAGCAAAAGTAAAAGCGAAGTAAAATAAAGTATGATATTCAGGAGGTTAATGGAGGAGACATGGGTGTTATACTGGTTGATCCAGGTGGTTAAATGTGGCCAGACATACCAGACAAGAGCACCTTCGAGGTGTTTATAATAATGAAATGCCGGTTGAATGATGCCATGCGTTTTGGTCATAAACAATTCAAGGAAATCATCCTGCATTACCCTGTTGTAGTGGGCGATTCCGAAATAGGCAAAAAGAAAGGAAAGGAACAAGGCAGCTACCGCCAAATCTATCGATTTTATTTTCTTAAGACTCTGCATTAATTCCTGAGATAGGGCATAAATTGCTTTTCTGAAACTATTCTGGTTTTTGTATAAAAATTCCAATGTTTCCCGGGTAAATTCCAATGCGGACATTCATCAGGTGCATTGCTTTTGCCATAAAAGTAATACTTTTCTTCATTGGAATGGGTGCCATCCTCAACCAGTATGATAGCGGATAGATATTTTTAATATCAAACAGCTTCATGATATTAAATCCAGCTTTTTTCACGAAACGGGAAAGTGTTTCCTTGTTAAATAAATAGATGTGTTCCACATCATAAATGGGTGACTTTTCCCCGAAAAATTTTGCCTGTAGACTCTTTTCATTATGCATGATCAGGTAAGCAATTCCTCCGGGTTTTAATACTTCGTGAATTTTTTTTAGAACCGAAAAGGGATCTATCAGGTGATCCAGAGTTTGAAAGCAGGTAACCAAATCAAATGAGTTCGGTGCATAATTGGTTTCTTCAAAAAAGCCTGTAAAAATCCTGTCTTTTAAATCGCCTGATTTGGAAACAGCTTCTTCTGAAGGTTCTACACCGGCTACCTCTTTGTATCCTGTTTTCTGCAATGCTCTTAAGAAAAATCCGCTTCCACAGCCAATTTCGAGCGCTTTTTCCCGATTCTTAAAGAGCGCGTTGTTTTGATTTATATAGGCGATATAAGACTCATTAATAAAGCTTGTTTCATCGTCGTAATTCTGCTTGCTGGTTTTATACAAGCCGGCAATTTTTTCATAAGGTAAAATGGGAGAAGAAAAGACAGATCCGCAGGTTTGACATTCCAATATCTGATAATGATAGTGTTCCGTGCTTCTTCTGGCCGAAAATACTTCTCCTGTAAGGTCTTCCGGTGAAAAATTCTGATTGAATTTTATTTTTGTGTGTTTATTTGTTTCACACAAGAGGCATGTCGTAGTCACTTTGTTATTTTTATGTAATAACCTATTGGATCATCTTTTGAACCAAGACCCGGCGCTAAAGATAAATGACCCATCGCAAGAATCAGGAGCAAAAGGGGTGATGAAATTAAAAAAACCGGGAAAAGGATCAATTGTTTTGGATTTTTCGGAATCAGGTGACGCAAATAAACAACAATTATTTTCGAGGCAATAACAGTGATATCAGTACCTCTTTCAATAACGTCAACTTTTGAAAAATCACTGAAAAGGATTTTTAGCATCGAAGGAGTGAACCTGAAATAATCATACGGGATATAGTGAAATCTGCTGGACCAGGGAATGGTAATGAATCCCTCCCCGTTTTTCTTCAAAACCCGGTGCATTTCCTGAATCAATTCACGAGGATGTTCAGAATGTTCCAATACTTCGGTGCAAAGGATGTGATCGATGCTGTTATTTTCCAAGGGGATGTGTATTCCATCAAACCTTAAAATTTTCCCTCCTGTATATCCGAATAATCCGGAGCCAAAGTAATCTATGCCAATATAATCAAACCTCTTATCCAGCAGGGGTTTGTAAGGGGAGTCCCCGCAGCCCACGTCCAGTAATTTACCTTCCTTGTTTTGAATGAATTCTTTCAGGTTGTAATAAACGGTTCGAACCTGAAAGTCGGTGAGCAATCGTAAATGGAATTTTATTTTGTTAAAGAAACTGTCCGGAGGGGTATGTGAAAGAGGCTTAAAATGTTCCATGGAGCCTATTTAATTGTTTTCAGCAGGTTGCCCATTTCTATGGCTGTGTTTAGTTTTTTACCCCTGTAAGTAATTGATTTTCGGATAAATTTTGGCCTTCCCTTACTTTCTTCAAATACTTTGGACAGGTACTCACCGAGAATTGAAACTGCCAGTAATTGTATTCCTCCAAAAAATAAAACAAGGACAATAATGGTTGTGAGTCCGTGCGGAACATTTGGATACAGAATCTTGGCAATAATTTGGGCAATCATTGTCAAGAATGAAACTCCAGTCAAAATAAAACCCAGGTAGCTCAGCACTTCCAAAGGAACAAAGCTGAATGAAAATATAGCTTTCTTTGCCCACCAGATATTCTTTCTCCAGTTGTTGGTGCTTTTTCCAAACATTCTTTCAGGCCGCACATAATCCACTCCGGTTTGTTTAAAGCCAACCCAGGCCCTTAAGCCTCTCAGGAATTGTTCCTTTTCGGGAAGCAGTATCAGTTCATTGACTACCTTTCTGTCCATCATGGAAAAGTCCCCGGCATCAACAGGAATGGGTATGTAGGAAAGTTTACTAAGAATGCGATAGAACAATTTATAACAGGTGTTCATCAGGAAGGAGGTTTCCCTCTTTATCCGTTTGCCATAAACTACCTCAAACCCATCCATCCATTTTTCATAAAATTCCGGGATTACTTCGGGGGGATCCTGCAAATCTCCATCCATCAGAACTATTGCATCGCCGGATGCTATTTCCATTCCGCTTAAAAAGGCAGATTGGGATCCGAAATTTCTGGAGTGGGTAATAACAATCACATCCGAATCCTTTTCACATATTGTATCAAGTACATCCTGAGTAGTGTCGGGTGATGCGTCGTTTACGAAAATAATTTCGTAGCGCACTTTCAGTTCATTAAATGTCTTTGTCAGTCGCTGATACATAATGGGAATAGCCTGTGCATCTTTATAGCAGGCAATTACACAACTGATCCTGTTTAATTTTTCCGGCTGATTAAAAGCCGGCAGAATGACTGTCTGGTAATTCAATTCTTCCTGCCATGCATTTGTTTTTAGCAGACCCTGCTCAAGGGTTGTTTCAGGTTCCCAGTGGATTAAAGTTTTTGCTTTGTGGTAATTGCCGTACCAGTTTTTAAGATCCCATTTACGGTTTGGCATTTTCCCCCAATCCGGCTGGGTAGTAATTGTGAAAATTGAGCTAATTGTTCCGACTAATTCTTTTAATGTTGTCTTTGTTCCAGTACCAATATTAATGGACTCACCATAAATTGCAGGATTCATGTGGAACGCGGCATTAATAAATGCATTTACACAATCCGTTGTATAAACAAAGTCCCTGCTTATCTCAGGGGAGACGAGGGGAGGTAATTTGCCCTGTTTTCCATTTTCAATCAGTTTTGGTACGAGGCGGTCAGGCTCTTCCCAAGGGCCGTAAACTGAATACAGTCTGAGATTTACACAGGGCAAAGATTGTATTTTGGCATAATACTTCAGCAGGTAACTCACGGAAACTTTGGAAACAGCGTAATGGCTATTTGGCAATAGCTCATCTGTTTCTTTTGGATCTTCGCAGTTTAACCCGTATTCAGAACTGCTTCCGGCATGGATATAAGCAGAAATCCCAGAACACTCCTCCAGAATATTGAGGGCTCCTAAAACATTTGTTTCATAGGTGAGATTTGCCTGATTCTGTTTTGAATAAGCCCCGTAAGCGGCGAGGTTGAAAATTGTCCTGGGCTGATAGTCCTTAAAGATTTGCTGTACGGAATTTTTAAACAGAATGTCGCAGAACAGAATATTTCGGGGTTGTAAATTCAGCAGTTTCAGTCTCCAGGAATGCCGGATATCGTGTGTGATGGCATAACAATCAGTCCGGTATCTGAGTACCTGTTCCAATAAATTAGTTCCTATAAATCCGCTGGCTCCAAAAATAAAAATGGGGCCTTTCAGGTTTTTTATTTTTTCTTCTATTGTTGGTTTTCCCTTGCCTGATTCCATGGTTAATGAGTCCAATATTATCGTTTAAGCCAATCGCAAATTAGTTGAAGAATTGAGTCTTTATCGAGCCCTGATTGTACCTGATGAAAATTCTGATCTCCGTATTGTTTATCCGGATAACCTGCAGCACACAAGGACCTGAACTTATCCAGTTCCAGACCTATGCTAAGGCAATTAAGTGCTATGAATTCCCCAATTCCTCCCCTGGATACATGCTCTTCAATCACAAGTAATTTTTTTGTTTTTTGAATGCTTTTGAGAAATGCACCTTCAAAATTGTCAAACGGTATTTTTACTGCAGAGAACAGGTTGATTTTGTTTTTGAGCCCGGAAGCTTCTATTGCATCTATTGCGTTGTTAATGGAAGGGCCCAGGGCAATCAGCGTTACCTCGGCCTCCGGAGAAACAAAAACAGGGTTAATGCATTCCATGTCTTTTTGAACAGAGGGATTGTTTTTCCCCTGGCCTAATCTCAGGTAGGCAGGTTTTCCGTTCTTGACCATTTCTGTTATGGAAAGAGCAACATCTTCTATAAATGCCGGAACATAAGAGGTTAAGTCTGGTAAACTGCTCATGCAGGCAATGTCTGAAATGGCATGATGCGTGGCACCCATAATACCATATCCGTAACCACCTCCGTTACCTATTATAAATACGGGCAACTGATGAAAGCAAACATCAATCCGGATCTGTTCCAGGCAGCGATAGGTAGTAAAAGGGGCTATACTGTAACAGAATACCTTGTATCCTTTATGCGCGAGGCCCGCAGCCACTCCAATCATATTTTGTTCCGCAACACCTGCATTGATGAACCGGTCCTTCATTATATCCCTCAGGTTTTCAAAGGCATTGTAACCGAGGTCCCCTGTGACGAAAAGGATGCGATCGTCAGCGGCTAATTTTTCAATGGAGGAGGTAAAAGCTTTACGCAAAGTAAGTTGATTTTAGTTCTTTTTTGGCTTTGGCATAAAGCTCTTCTGTCATGGGGAGGTAATGCCATTCCATTTTGTTTTCCATATAGCTTATCCCTTTCCCTTTTATGGTATTGCCAATAACCATTTTGGGTTTGCCATTTTTAGAACTTTTTAAGTTCTCAATTCCATTTGCTATTTCTTCGAGGTTGTGACCATTGACAGTCAGAACTTCAAAACCAATCGCAGACATTAGCTCCCCACTGGCCGTATCTCCAAGTATGTCTTTTGTATTACCAAATGCCTGCAAACCGTTTTTGTCGATCAGCACCAGCAGGTTGTCCAACTTGTTTTGGACCGCAAAATGGGCCGCTTCCCAGGTGGTGCCTTCATTGGTTTCTCCATCGGACATCAGGACATAAGACAAGGCATTGCTCTTCTGTATTTTTCCTGCTTTTGCAATGCCGCAGGCAATCGGAAGTCCATGACCTAATGAACCAAGCGCAAAAGGGATTCCCTTAAAATGACCAGCAGAAGGATGGGCAGGAAGCTTAGTTCCGTTTTTGTAAAATGACTGCAATTCTTCATCAGAAATTTCACCTGTGAAGTTTAGACATACATAGAGTGCAGCGGCTGCATGTCCCTTGGATAAAATAAACGAGTCTTCCGGCTTTTTATGCTGAATCAGAGAACCTATCATCAGATCGATACAACTTAATGAACAGCCTATATGGCCGGCGTTGGCTTTGTGATACAATTCAATCAGCCTAAGCCTTAGACTTCCCTGAAGTTTATGGATTTCAATGGTATTCACGAGGGCATTTTGTCAATAATGGGTTCTTCATTTCCTTAGGATGAAAGTAACAATAAACCTTTAATCCCTGAGGGCTGAGTTATTTAAAGAATTCTATTATTTTCTTTGATACGTAATTCACCTGTTCGCTATTTAGTTCGGGATAGACAGGTAAACTCAAGATGAAGTCTGTTTGCTTTTCTGTTATTGGGAAATCTCCTTTTTTATAGCCAAGGTATTTGGCGGCCTCTTGCAGATGGATGGCGATAGGGTAATGAATCTTGGTTTCGATTTCGTGTTCCAATAAAAATTTCTGAAGCTGATTTCTTTTGGATGTTTGAATAATAAATGTGTGGTAGACTGCCTTCTCGTGGGATTTATCAGCCGGAAGAATTAGATCGAGGTCCTTCAGTTTATCCTGATAAATTGAAGCTATTTCCCTTCTCCTGTTGTTCCATTTGTCAAGCTCATTCAGCTTTATATTTAGAATGGCTGACTGCAGGTTGTCTATCCGGGAATTATAACTCCAGAATTCGCATTCGTCACGGCTTTTTAAGCCATGATTGCGGGCTTTAGACAAATGCTGGTAGATTTTATCATCATTGGTGGTGATGACACCTCCGTCTCCACAGGCAGCCAGATTTTTTAAGGGATGAAGGCTGAAACAACCTGTAATACCCATGCTGCCGACTACTTTGTCTTTGTATTTTGCGCCAATTGCCTGAGCTGCATCTTCGATTAAAAATAAATTGTGCTTTTTTGCCAAAGCGCATAGCTCATCCATTGGTGCCGGCCTTCCTGTAAGGTGCACTGCAATGATAGCTTTTGTTTGAGCAGTGATGGCTTTCTCTACTTTAACAGGGTCGAGGTTGAAGTCATCCCTAACATCTGCAAAAACGGGGGTTGCACCTATAAGTGCAACAGAGGAGGCGGAGGCCAGGAAAGAATTCGGAGCTGTAATCACTTCATCTCCTTTGCCAATACCAAGTGCAAGCATGGATAAAAACAAGGCGTCAGTTCCATTTGCGACACCCAATGCATGCTTAGTTCCGCATAAGGTCGCGAACCTGGACTCAAACTTTTTTGTTTCCTCTCCGAGAATAAATTGCCCGTTATCAAGCAGCGTCTCTATGCTTTTAAGGATGTCTTTTTTGATGTGTTGGTGCTGGAGACCGAGGTGAATGTAGGGGACTTTCATACTGATTTTTAGTGCAGATGTACCTTCTGCATCAGCTTTACGTTAAAATATTTGTCGTCAGTAAGAGAATCGGGAATAAGTCCATTTTTGAATGCCTGGTTTAAGTCACTTACAGCATCTTCAATGGTATGTTTAGCAACAAATCCTATGTCGTTTTTTATTTTTTCGGAGGAAATGTGATAGGAGCGATGGTCGTTGGTGGGGGTAGTTACAATTTTAACCTGTTCTCCTATTACATGCCTCACCATACCTGCAATTTCGGAGACCGTGTGGTTTTCATATCCGGCGTTCCATGTTTTTCCTGCAATTTTTTCTTTGGGCAATTCCAACAGCAGGCAGTATAAGTCGGTCATGTCTTCGATATGAATGTTTGGCCTTTTCTGCTCTCCTCCGAAAACACTTATTTCTCCTTTATTTACAGCGAGATTGGTCAGGATATTTACTGTAAGGTCCAGTCTCAGGCGTTTGCCATATCCGCAAACCGTAGCTGGCCGGATGGTAGTTGTGGTGAAATTTTCACTTTGGTATTTTTTAAGGATGACTTCGCATTGTGCTTTGAACAAAGAATAATCAGTCAGTGGATCCAAAGCCATTTCTTCATTGACGTTTGGTTCTTCCTTGATGCCATAGACGCTGGAAGAGGAGGCGTAGATAAATCTTTTTACTCCTGAGTCTTTTGCAATTTTTACCATGGGCTCGAACGCATCGAGGTTGATGGATTTGCCAAGGGTTGGGTTAAGCTCAAAGCTGGGGTCGTTTGAGATACAGGCGAGATGTATCACTGCATCCTGCCCCGTCAATAGTTTTTTTAATAAATCCTGGTCTCTTATATCACCTTTGACAGCATTTAGGTGGGGGTGTTTTGGAAGCATGTCTTCCCCATAAATCATCAGGTCAAGAACTGTGACGTTGTAACCTTTTGAAATAAGTTTGGGAACAAGTACCGAGCCTACGTAGCCGGCTCCTCCGGTGATAAAGATGTTTTTCATTGGTTTATCTGATAGAGCCTGCAAAAGTACAGATTTTTATTTTTCTATCAGTACCTTCTGAACTTTTGTTCCTGAATTTCCTCTCAGCATGAGCGTATAGATTCCATTGACGGAAGATTCGGGCAAGTTAACCTGGACTATCTGGCTTCCATTTGTAATTATCTTGGAATAAACTACCTGACCCAAAGTGTTAGTAATACTTATGATGAGGTCTTCGTTTATGGCTGAACCAAAATCAATAGAAATGGCACCGTTGGAAGGGTTGGGGTAAACGTTAACGGAAATATCTTGTTCAAGATTCTTTATTCCTTGCTGCGAATTGGGATTGTAATCACAGATGTAGTCATTATCAATTGTTGCATTGCTCATTCTTGAGCCTGATCCTCCGGTTGTTGTTCCGTGCTGAACCGTGTTTAATCCTGTAATTGTAGAGTCTATCGCCAGGGAAATAGGAGACCCCACTAAATGAATAGTAAAAGATGAATCTGTAAAAACACTGAGTTGGGCCGAATCTGACTTTGTTCTTTCTATCTGCACATAGTAAGTGGAAATGGAAGAACTTGCAAATATACCGGTCGCTGATACTCCGCCTGTGCCTTTTTTGCCCGAAAGATAAAATTCCCAGTCATTTATATTATTATCTGTAACAGTTGGAGAATTAATGACAGCCGCAATGGCATCCTGGTTGGTAGGGGCGTAACTTCCGGAAGCATCATATGTACCGTAATCAAGTATGCCGGCTGTAAGACCCATGATGAGCATTCCAACACCATTTCCTGAAGGGTTTGTTGTCGTTATGGTATACTTACATTTGGCTTTAAAATAGGTGTTGGAAACAGAGAGCCCAAGGCTATAATATGTCTTATTGTACTGAGCACAATAGGAATTGACCAGATTAAATACTCCGCCACTTATATAAGCTGTACCTGAACTGCTTACTGTTGTCCATCCGGAAGAGGATGAAAAATTATTTGTAAAAATAGTTTCATTGCAGGTTACGGGAGGAACAGGAGCACTATTGTCGCAAACGTAATCATTATCTATAGTTGCATTACTCATTCTTGAAGCGGAGCCCCCTGTAGTTGTACCGTGTTGAACAGTATTTAACCCCTGAATTGTTGAATCTATTACCAGTGTTATTGGTGATCCAGGCAAGTTAAGGGTAAGGGATGAATCTGAACATACTGTTAATTTGGCCATTCCTTTAGCTGTTCTTTCAATCTGTACATAATAGGTGGAAATGGAGGAACTTGTGAAAATACCTGTAGCTGAGACACCACCCGTACCTTTTTTACCTGAAAGATAAAACTCCCAGTCGTTTATGTTATTATCTGTAACGGATGGAGAATTAATGACTGCTGCAATAGCGTCCTGGTTGGTTGGGGCATAACTTCCAGAGGCATCATATGTACCATAGTCAAGCGTGCCGGCTGTCAGGCCCATGATGAGGGTACCGACCCCGTTTCCTGAAGGGTTAGTGGTTGTTATGGTATACTTACATCTGGCTTTGAAATAAGTGTTGGAAACAGTAGTTCCAAGGTTATAGTATGCCTTATTGTATTGAGCGCAATAGGAGTTCACCAAATTGAATACTCCGCCGCTTATATAGGCTGTTCCTGAACTGCTTACGGTTGTCCACCCTGATGTGGATGAAAAGTTGTTGTTGAAAATAATTTTATTGCATTGGTTTTCCTGGCTGCTGGCCAGTTTGGCAAATGCAAGTAACAACAGGGCTGATAATTTTAGCTTTTTCAAGGTATAGATTTAGATAAACTAATTTATTTTTCAATCAGAATTTTCTGAACCTTCGTTCCGGAATTCCCTCTGAGAATGAGTGTGTATATTCCATTGTCGGAATTTTCTTTCAGGTTAACAGTCACAACCTGGCTCCCAGTCGGAATGATTTTAAAATAAACTACCTGACCCAATGTGTTTGAAATTCGTAAAACCAGTTCTTCGTTTATCGCTGAACCAAAGTCGACAGAAATGGCCCCGTTGGAAGGGTTAGGAAAAACTCTTGCGGATGTATTTTGCAGGCTGATGTTGTTTATTCCAGACATAGAGTAATTTACAATATTAGAAGTTGCGAAACATCCATCCGTACCAGTAACAGTTACTGAATAAAACCCTGATTGAGTTGGTGTATAAAATTGATTGGTAGCACCAATTATTGGATTTCCATTAAGGTTCCATTGATTTCCAGTTGAAGATGAGGAGGCCAATATACTTCCATTTACTTGTGCAACAGGTGCAGCAGGTAAAGAATTTACTGTTATTGTAATCGTTGCAGTGGAAGTACAGCTATTGCTGCCAGTTACAGTAAGAGTGTAAGGAGTTGTTGAAGATGGAGTAACCATTAATTTGGTCGTTGTATCAGTAGTTGACCAGAGGTATTTTCCAATTCCGGATGCGACAAGAGTGTCAGAGGAGCCTTTACAAATTGAATTGTTTTTCGTTGTGATAAGGGCATTAGGTGCAGGGAGGACAGTTACAGAAAAGGGACTGGAAGTACTTGAACAAGTCAAAGAAGCTGTGTTTTTTAATGTATAGAAACCAGATTGAGTGGGGAATATATTCTGAGAGGTTGCCCCCGAAATCAAATTTCCGTTTAAAAGCCATTGATTTCCAGTGGGATTGTTGGAAGACAAGCTGCCTGCTCCGGAACAGAAAGTACTGCTACTGACATTATTTGTGACAATGGCCGTGTCTGAACAAAAAGGTTTAAATTCCCAAAGATCATTGAGCAAATTACCCAGACTGTCTGTTCCGGAGGAAAGATAACCGTAATTTCCTATTGAGAATGACGAAGCAAAGCTTCGTTCGATCCCATTTTTACCAAAATTTGTAAATTGAGACCAGGCCTTTGAAATTGTATCATATACATAGCCCAATGAAAAATCAACATTTGTAGAGTTGATAGGAGTGAAGCCAAATGGGAGATAAGCTTTACTGCCTAATACAAAGGCTCTCACATCTCCGCCTACACCTGTTGAAATTGGATAGTTGGCAATCGAGGTCCATTTATCAGCAGTTGTA
>JABDEY010000035.1 GCA_013286805.1 Bacteroidota bacterium
AGGAAATCAGAAACAAACACCTGAATCGGGAAGAAGGTATTGCTTTGGTTAATAGATTTGACGGTGAATTCCCTGACAAATACTTTACTGAAGTCATGGAGTATTTGGACATCGATCCGGAGTATTTTAAAAATACCTTAGCTGATAGATTTCGATCCCCGCATTTGTGGGGAAAAAATGAGAAAGGTGAATGGAAGCTGCGTCATACAGTAGCAGGTACCGGTTTAAACGATATTAAGAATAAATAGTTATAGATGAAGGTAGTGATTGTTGGTGCCGGCAGGATGGGCCTCAGGCATGCCACAGGTATAGCAGGTATAAATCAGGTTTCAGGGATTACATTGATTGATATATCTGATAAATCCCTGGATAATGCCCGCAATCAGCTTTTCCAAACAGCTGATTTTTCCAAATTTAATTTTATGTCAGGGGAAAATTTTATTCAGGATAGTGGGAAGTTTGACATTGCTATTTTAGCTTCAACTGCTCAAAACAGGATAAAAGATATTGAATTGTTGCAGAAAAATGGAGTAAAGCATTTTCTGATAGAAAAGCCACTTGGGCAGAGTTATCAGGAGACACTTGAATTGTATAAGTATATAAAGGCCAATAAGATTGATGCGGTCGTTAACCTGAATATGCGTTTATATGACTGTTTCATAGGACTGAAAAATGATTTTAATCAGATAGCTCAGCTAAAAGGAGAAAAAACAATTACGATCAATACAGGCACAATTGGTATTGGGGCAAATGGGATACATTACCTTGATTTACTGTTTTTCGTTTTAGGTGCGGACAGCGCAGAATTAATAGCGGGAGAAATTGATGATTCAGTTATTTATAGTCCAAGGGGAGAGTCTTTCAATGATTTCGGTGGGTGGTGTAAAATAAATTTTTATGCTACAGGAAGGTATTTGGGAAAAGCAATTATTTCTATTTCTTCTCAAAGTTCAGTATTTGGTGTTTGGGAAATTCTAGCTCCAAATGGCAGAATTACAATGGATGAAATAGCACAAAAGCGAATCGACATCCTGCGGAAGCCGGATAGTCAGTTGCCGGTTTACCGGTATGCAGGAGACTATTTATCACCTGTGGAAAGCAAGATTCCATCGCCCTTTTTAGGCGATTTGACAAGGAAGTGGCTGGAAAAGCTGATGAATGGAGAAAATCTGCTCCCTTCTATTGAAACTTCAATGGGAGCGCATAAATTAATGTTTGATTGGCTGCAAAAGAGTAAAAAGTTCAAAGATAAATTCCCAATAACCTGAAGAATGAAAACCTGAAACCTTGAAATTGTCTATGGAAAGCGGTAAAATATGGTTAGTAGGTTCAGGTTACATGGCCATTGAGTTTGCTAAAGTTTTAAATGAACTTGGCAAACCATTTATTTGTATAGGACGTGGCGGGGAGAAGGCTGAGAAATTTCATGCTGAAACAAAGATTAAATGTACAACCGGTGGCCTGGACGAATTTTTAAAAAGTAAACCTCCTCTTCCTGAATTTGTATTTGTTACTGTTAGTGTTGAATCCCTTACTTCAGCTAGCAGAAGTTTGTTGAAATATGGAGTAATGAATATGCTGGTCGAAAAGCCAGGTGTAAGTATGCCGGATGAGATTTTAGAACTCAGTAAACTGGCAAGGCAGAAAAAAGCAAACGTCTTCATTGCTTACAACAGGAGATTCTATGCAAGCACGATTGAAGCTCAAAAGATAATAAAGGAGGATGGAGGAGTATTATCCTTTGCTTTTGAATTTACTGAGTGGTCACATAAGATACAGGATTTGAAAAAACACCCGATAGAACACAATTATTGGTTTTTGGGTAATTCAACACATGTTATTGATACCTCCTTCTATCTGGCCGGTGGCCTGCCAAAGAAATTGAATACTTTTGTCAAAGGGAAAGACCAATTAGCCTGGCATCCTGCCTCTTCCATGTATACGGGAGCAGGTGAAACAGTCAATGGCGCACTTTTCTCCTACCACGCAAACTGGCAGGCGCCGGGAAGATGGGTCATTGAAATATTTACCCGCAGAAACAGGTTAATCTTCAAGCCGCTTGAGAAATTGCAGGTCCAGAAATTGGGATCGGTGGAAGTCAACTTTGCGGAGGGCATTGACTATACGCTGGATGAGAAATTTAAACCGGGAGTGTTTATTCAGGTTAGAAAGTTTCTGGACAAGGATTATAAAAATTTATGCACCCTGCAGGAACAAGAAACGAGTATGCGTATTTATAAAAAGATGTCAGGGTACTGAAGGTAAATGACCAAAAATAATTTTGAATTTAAAAGGTATAGTGACTGTGTTGATTTTATTGAAATAATTGAGAAAGAGTTTCCTGTAAATAGCTGGAAAATTAAGGATTTTGACTTATGGCCTTATATCCGGATTGAGTTAGCTTTCTTTTTAGCACAAAAAGCAGGTTCCATTCCCATCCAATGTGGTAAGCCTGAAAAGATAAATTCTAAGCGTTTCTTTTTTCTGTTCTTTAGAAAAATAAAAAGATATTTGAAAGAATTTCAAAGAGTAGTAACAGACACAGGCATTAATGCAGATTCCTTTGCAACTATAAACAACAACGGTCTTTTTGCTCCTCCCATTGATGTTATTTACTTATCACAATCGAGTACTGTAACAAAACTCAATGGTAAATGGTACAATATTTTTTTTGATCCCATAAATGAATATTTGGATTTGAAGGGGAAAAAGCATCTGACGTTGGAATACTCAAATGAAGCAGGGATTCAAAATCCAAAATGGATTAATAATTACCTTGATTTGAATGCTTTAATAGCGGCTGAACCCGCTTTGAATAGATTTATTACAGAGCCATTTGCAGTACGGCTAAACAGGTATGATGAATTTTTGAACTACCTCGCAAATTGTATCGGTGGATTTCCGGAATCTGTGCAGACCAACAATATTGAGCTGAACGCGAACCAAATGTATTATACATCTCTGTTTTTCCAGGCAATACTAAAGAGAAGCTCCCCGAAATATGTATTTATTACCTGTTACTATTTTGATCTTGGTTTTGCTCTTTGTCATGCAGCACAAAAAATGAATATAAAAAGCATTGATATGCAGCATGGTGTTATGGAAGCATGGCCTGCCTATAGTAACTGGACAAAAATCCCTGCGAAAGGATATTCCACAATTCCGGATATGTTCTGGACATGGACGGTGTCGGATGCCAACTACATTAATAAGTGGGCAAAAAGAACAATCAGGCACAAAGCATATGATTTTGGTAATACCTGGCTGATCGCATGGAATGATCAAAAGAACAGGGTGTTTGGTAAATTGGGTTTGCCAAATGTGGAATTCGATGAGTTCAAAAAAAAATATTCCCGTATCGTTTTATATACGGGGCAGCCATTGCATAATGGGGCTGTAATACCTGAATTTATTAAAGAAACCTGCCGGAAAAGCCCAGTCGATTGGTTATGGCTGATCAGAATTCACCCCAGGCAATTAGAACAATTGCCGGCAGTTTGTGTTGAGTTCGCACCAATTAAAAATGTAATCATTAAAGAGTCTTCTATTTTACCTTTGCCCTTTTTGCTGAAATTTACCACTATTCATATTACATCGGAATCAGCTGTAATTATTGAGGCGGCTTCTTTAGGGATAGCATCGGTAATAACCTCAAAAAAGGGCTGTGATTTTTTTTCAGCATACCTGGAGTCCGGAATTCTTAATTATTGTGATCCGGATAGCAATATGCTGATTGATGCAATAAAAAAAATTGGGAATGCAGAGCCGGATTCATCTAAGGTTATCTCCTGGTCTATTGAGGCGGCAATGGATCAATTGTTGACATAAAAGCCTAAATTTGCGTAAATTTAAGGAGCTTAACAAATTAGTTATTCAATGCGAGCAATAATTTCCAGCATAAAAAACAAGACAAAAGAAATTTTTAAAAATAAAATAGCCAGGACGTTATTTTACAGGGATGTGTTGAGGTATAATTTTCCTAATTTACTTAAGTCGTCCGTTCCGATTAGCTCGGAGGCGGAAAAATGCCTGAGCGAATTTCGAAAAAATGGATACATTACCTTCATTCATAAATTTGAAGAATTGGCGGATTACATCGATAAAGAGTATTTTATTAAATATGAACAGAACCAACTGGATGAAAATTTATTCAAACAAAAAAGAATAATTGATCTGAATGCCCGGGATGGTGATAAATACAGAAGGACGGGGTTGGAAACCAGTTTATATATTTCATATAGAGATCCAATGTTTGAACAACTATTGTGTAACAAAGATTTAGCTTCTTTGCTTTATAATTATTTTAAACGCCAACCTTACTATCGCAATCCTGTGCATTTGACGAAAGATAGTTTTTCCAGGGAAATCATCGGAAGAACCTCTTCAAAATATCATTTGGATGGAGGCTTCCATCAGCTGACTATTATTTTATCAGTAAATGATACAGAAGAAAATGATACGCATACAAAATATGCTTCCGGTTCACATAAAAAATACAGATATAAATCGGTAGCTGACAGAGATAGTATCTCGGAATCCTGGGTTGAGCAAAACTGGCCAATAACCAGAATAGTTGGAAAAAAGGGAAGCGTTCATGTTTTTGATGCAGGAAATGGTTTTCACAAGTTGTCAGAACAGCTTAACTCAACACGTAAATTATTTTTTATAAATGTGACTTGCGGTTCACATATTCAGCTGGCAGTAAATGACAAATTGGAAGACATTGCATATTTAAAAGATAAGCCGCTACTGATTCAGAATATGTTTAAAAAAGTATGCGCCTGAGCAATAGGAGGTTAAAAAGTTAGAATGAAACTATTTTCAAAATCAAATATCACGAGGTCTAAAGTCAGCCATCCTGAATTGATTCATTCTGCCGCAGAAGTGGAGGATTCAAATTTAGATGGTTGCATTCATGTGGGCGAAAAATCATGGCTCAATGGAGTAACTTTATTTGGCAATATAACTGTTGGACGTAATACTTCTGTAAATGGTCCAAATACAGATATACATTCATTCTGTAATTCCGTAAGTATCGGCAGTTTTTGTTCTATTGCAAGAAATGTAACAATTCAGGAACATAATCATATCAGTAACAGGTGCTCCACTTATTTTATGATGAAAAGAGTATTTAACGAAAGTTCCATGCTGGATATCACATCAAAGGGGGAAATTAGCATTGGCAATGATGTTTGGATAGGAACACAGTCAATTATTTTATCAGGAGCAAAAATTGGTGATGGGGCCATTGTTGCTGCAAATAGTGTAGTGACTGGTGAAATACCGCCTTATGCAATTGTAGGAGGAAGTCCGGCTAAAGTAATAAGTTATAGGTTTAATGAAGTCATCATTCAAAAGTTGCTTCAGATTAAATGGTGGACATGGGACTACAAAAAGATAATGAAAAACAGGCCCTTATTTGAAGGCGAACTTTCAATGGAGAAATTAACTCAAATTATAGAGTAACGGTGTTAGCGCCTGTTGTTTTGTTTGTATATAACCGTGCGGAGCACACCCGTAAGACGCTTGAAGCTTTGGCTAAGAATTTATTGGCTGATAATTCAACATTGTACATATACTCAGATGGGCCGAAAGCAGATGCAAGTATTGAAACACTGAATAAAATTAAAGAAGTCAGGGCATTAATCAGGGAAAGGTCCTGGTGTAAAGAAGTAATTATTCAGGATAGTGATTCCAATCTTGGCCTGACTAATTCAATACTGAAAGGAGTTTCGGAAGTTGTAAATGAGCACGGTAAAATTATCGTTCTGGAAGATGATATAGTCACTTCTGTAGGATTTCTGAAATACATGAACGATGCTTTGAATGTTTATGAAACGGAAGAAAAGGTAATGCACATTAGCGGATATAATTACCCGATTCATTTCAAAGTGGATGAGTCAACATTTTTTATGAAAATCCTTACTTCCTGGGGCTGGGCAACATGGAAAAGAGCATGGGCAAAGTACAATCATGACATTGAGGATCCATTCGCAAGGTTGAACAGTAAAAGGAAAATAAACCAATTTAATATTAACGGACAGGGTGATTTTTATGATCAGTTGCTTGAGAATAAAAAGGGGAATATATATACATGGGCGGTCAGGTGGTATGCTTCCTGGTATTTTGAAGGCGGTTATTCCTTATTTCCGGAAAGATCTCTGGTCAGGAATATAGGTATGGACAGCTCCGGAATTCATTGCATGACAACTGATATATTTGATTCGGAAGCTGTTGAAAAAATAGATGTTTATAAAGTTAAAATAACTGAGAACTGGAAAGCTAAAAGGCAGTTGAGTGCTTATTACAAGCACAAGTTTCACAATATTGTTCCTGGCACTGACAGTTTAACCTACGCCTTTAAAAAAGTATTAAAAAAGTATCTTCCTTCACCTATAATGGCGGTTTTCCGAACTTTTAGATAAGTATGTGGTCAAATAAGTTTGTGAATTTAAAATCAAATGTTTAAGCTCTCGATAATAACTATAAACTATAATAACGCACAAGGTTTGATAAAAACCATGAATAGCGTCTTTAATCAGACTTTTCATGAGTTCGAATACATTATTATAGATGGTGCGAGTGAGGATGGGAGCATAGAAATAATTAAAGAATTCAGCAATTTTCCTTTTAAGCGATTTAAATGGATTTCTGAACCTGATTCGGGAATCTATAATGCAATGAATAAAGGAATCAGAAAGGCAACCGGAGACTATTTGTTGTTTTTAAATAGTGGTGATGAATTTGTGAGTGATACGGTTTTAGCTTCAAGTAGCAACTTAATAGATTCAAATGCCGATATTTGTTCCGGTATATTAGTTATGGTGGACGGGGAGAAAAGGACAGTTGTATCTCCAGTTAGTGAGTTAAGCCTTTACTATTGTGTATATAATGGACTGACACATCCCAATACCTTTATTCGAAGAAGTTTATTTGATAAATACGGTATGTATAATGAGAACAATAAAATTGTATCCGATTGGGAGTTTTTTTTAATAGTTGGAGGTTTGCATGGTGTTAATTATCAGGCCATATCAACACCCATAACTAACTTTTATATGGATGGCATATCTTCAGTTCCAAACAACTTTGTATTATTAGAAGAAACTAAATTAGCCATAGAAAGACTTGTTCCTAAATCCATTTTAAAAGACTTGGAACGTTTGCATTTGTTGGAAAACAAGATGAATCAAACTGATTTTAAAAATCTGGATAGTATTCGGAAATATCCGGTTTTAGCAATTTTTATCAATTTTCTATTAAGATTATTTTCTCGAATAATAAAAATGAAAAACTCATAAGTTTGGATTCATTAGTAAAGATACTTGTTACAGGAGGCGCAGGATTTATACCCAGTTACCTGGCCGAAAAGCTGGCTGAAAATGAAAACAACTTTGTCGTAATCGTCGATAACCTGCTTACAGGAAGTTTGGATAAAATTCCCGCGTCAAAACATTACAACATTAAATTCATCCGAACGGATGTAAATGATATAAATGAACTTGCTGGTGTGTTTCGTTCTTATTCCTTTGATTTTGTATTTCATTATGCAGCGGTTGTTGGTGTTAAACGCACGTTGGAAAATCCGGTCAAAGTGTTAAACGATATCAATGGGATTCGTAATATTCTTGAATTAGCTAAAAACACCAGTGTTAAACGTGTCTATTATTCATCTTCTTCTGAAGTATATGGGGAACCCGTTGAGTATCCGCAAAATGAAGATACCACACCCTTAAATTCACGACTGCCTTATGCAATCGTGAAGAATGTAGGGGAGGCCTTTCTACGATCCTATAAAAAGGAGTTTGGACTGGATTATACTATTTTTAGATTCTTTAATACGTTTGGCCCAAAGCAAAGCAAAGAATTTGTCGTGTCCAGGTTTATAGCTAAAGCCCTTAAGAACGAGGATTTAACAGTTTATGGGGATGGAAGTCAAACACGTACTTTTTGCTATGTGAGTGATAATATTGATGCAACAACAAACGCATTCTATACTAACAGGTTTGTAAATGATGTAGTAAACGTCGGGGGAGAAATTGAGCTTTCGGTTCTTGAACTTGCTAAAACGATAATCAAATTAAGTGATAGTAAGTCACAAATTATTCACCTTCCTGCTCTGGAGGAGGGTGATATGACACGAAGGAAGCCCGATATAAGCAAAATGATGCAATTGCTGAATAAACCTATGATACCTATTGAGACGGGTTTGAAAACAGTGCTGGCGAATACCTCTTACATACTTTAGTCCAGAGCAAGATTCTTTTCCCAATTCCAGGCCGTTTCCATCATGGAATTAATGTCATGTTTAGGCTTCCAATGTAATAATGTATTGGCTTTCCTGCTGTCGGAATAAATCGCTTCAACATCACCTGGCCTGCGTGGGACTATTTTATAGTTTAATTTTTGTTTGGAAATCAGCTCAAATGCTCTGATAGCCTCCAATACGGTTACTCCATTGCCGCTGCCAAGATTGAACAAGGAGTAATTTGAGTTTTGCGTTTCTTCCAATAAGTATTTTAATGCATTCACATGCGCCTCAGCAATATCAGAAACATGGATATAATCCCGTATGCAGCTTCCGTCCCGGGTGGCCATGTCGTTTCCAAATACACTCATTTCCTTTCTTTTCCCAATGGCTGTTTGGGTAATAACAGGTACAAGGTTAGTGGGAGGCAGGTTGGGAAGTTCCCCATTAAAACCTGAAATGTGAGCGCCTACAGGGTTGAAATACCTGAGTGAAATAGCTTTTGTAGCAGGATTGATTCGCGCAAAGTCCTGTATAATCTTTTCCCCAATGAGTTTGCTATACGCATAGGGGGACTCAGTGATGCCTAAAGGGGTGTCTTCATTTACAGGCAATAGTCTGACATTTCCATATACAGAACAGGAGGAAGAAAAGATGAAATTTGGGATACTATAAACCTTTACACATTCAAGTATATTAAGCAATGAATTGATATTGTTGAAGTAATAATGCAAGGGTTGAGCGACCGATTCAGGAACTGATTTCAGAGCTGCGAAATGGATGATGCCTTTAATTCCGGGATTTTCTTCAAATAGTTGTTTTGTCAGAAATAAATCACATAAATCAACCCCGAAGTGTTTAACTGACTGGCCGGTGATCTTTTGGATTCGTTCGTATGTTTTTGGAGTTGAATTGGAATAATTATCAGCTGAAATGACGTCATAACCTTTATTAATCAATTCAATGATGGTATGGGAGCCTATGTAGCCGGCTCCGCCTGTAAGAAGTATCTGGATTTTATTCATGAAACAATGCTTACATTAAATTATATACATTCAAAAATAATCAAATATATCCTACCTTTGAAGCCTAATTCATTAGCTTGAAAGCTTCGGTAACCATTCCAACATTTAACAGGTCAGCACTTTTGAAGAATTGCCTTGATTCTCTGATTGCTCAGGACTACCCTTACGAAAATCTGGAGATCATAATTTCTGATAATAATTCTACCGATAACACGCCTGCTTTGATGAAAGAATACATTGATAAGTATTCCGGCAAATTAAAAATTGTGCATCATGTTGAAAAACGGCGAGGTCTGGTTTATGTGCGTAATTCAGGAGCAAAGATTTCAAGCGGAGACATTCTCTTTTTTGGGGATGATGATGGGGTATACGATTCAAATTGGGTGAGTGAAATCATAAAAGTATATGCTGAATATCCGGATGTTAAAGCGGTGGGTTCAAAAATCGTTATAGATTGGGATAAAGAACCTGAATCCTGGATTAGAAATTATGAACATTTATTAGGCAAACTTGATTACGGTACCAAAACTTTTGCGAGTGATAATCTGCAAATTAATGGAGGTAGTTATAGTATCAGACGTGAAACCCTTTTTGAATTAGGAGGATTTAATCCTGAGCAGGTTGGTGAATTGTATATAGGCGATGGGGAAACAGGGCTCTGTAAAAGAATGCATAAAAAAGGATATTTGGTAGGCTGGACCCCTTTTACTTCAATGCATCATATACAATTTGTAGAAAAAAACGGCACCCGGAAGGACATTATCAGAAGGCACAGGAATAATGGTATTTGCATCCCCTATAATTTGTTTGTTTCAGATCGCTTAGGGTATTTAGCGCTCATAAAGAACAGCTTAAGTGTGTTGTTTAAAAATATTCCTGTCGTAGTATTAAAGAGGTTTAAAAATCAGGTTAAGGGCAGCAGTGATAGAGTATTACAGCTTTATTTTGAATATTATTTTTATAAAGCGCAGTTGCCTTATACGTTCAGAATATTATTTAATAAAGAATTCAGGAATTATATATTAAAAACGAATTGGTTTTAGTTTGACAACATGATCGAAGAAATAAAACACAACGGCCAGTTACTTGCAATCATTATCCCCGATAAATTCAATGAGCCAGGAGTCCATTTTTTCACCCCTAATGAACTTTCTCAGCAATTGGCATACATGCACCATCCTCCCGGTAAAATTATTGACCCGCATGTTCATAACCCTGTTTCTCGTGAAGTACACTACACCCAGGAAGTGTTGTTTATTAAAAAGGGAAAATTAAGAGTTGATTTCTATGATGAAAAGCAAAACTATCTGAGCAGCAGGATACTGCAGGGAGGGGATGTAATTTTGCTTGCTACAGGAGGACATGGTTTTGAAATACTGGAGGAAATAGAGATGATAGAAGTAAAGCAAGGACCCTATACTGGTGATGGGGATAAAACAAGGTTTACAGGTATTGAGAAGTCTAAAATTTCAGTGAAATGAGTTCCCCATTCATCCCTGTGAACGAGCCCTTACTGGATGGCAATGAGAAGAAGTACCTCATCGAGTGCATTGATACCGGCTGGATATCTTCCGAAGGACCATTTATAAAAAAATTCGAAGAGTTATTTGCAGAACGTGTTAACAGAAAACACGCCATTGCAGTATCAAATGGTTCGGTCGCCATAGATGCAGCAATTATAGCTTTGGGCATTAAAGCCGGAGATGAAGTCATTATGCCCTCATTTACGATTATCTCCTGTGCTGCTGCCATTGTCAGGGTGGGTGCTATTCCTGTTGTTGTGGATTCAGATCCCATTACCTGGAACATGGATGTAAATCTCGTTGAGGAAAAAATTTCAATGCGAACCAAAGCCATTATGGTAGTTCATATTTACGGCCTGCCTGTTGACATGGATCCACTGTTAGAGGTGGCCCGAAAGCATAATTTAAAAATCATAGAAGACGCTGCTGAAATGCATGGGCAAACATACAAAGGCCGGCCATGCGGTAGCTTTGGGGATGTAAGTACCTTTAGTTTTTACCCCAATAAACACATAACCACAGGGGAGGGAGGGATGATAGTTACAGATGATCAGAAAATTGCAGATCATTGCCGTTCCCTGCGTAACTTATGCTTTAATCCGGAAAAAAGATTTGTGCATGAAGAACTTGGTTTCAATTTCCGGATGACCAATTTACAGGCAGCGTTGGGGCTTGCCCAATTGGAGCGGCTGGACGCTTTTGTAAAGCGCAAAAGAGATATGGGGCACTATTATACGGAGAAATTGGGTTCCGTAAAGGGACTAGACCTTCCTTTGCCACAAACTTCATATGCAGAAAACATCTATTGGGTTTACGGAATTGTCCTGAAAGAGGATGTGCCGTTTGACGCGGCACAGGCAATGAAAAAACTGGCAGCCTTAAATAGTGGTTCCCGCCCGTTCTTTTGGCCTATGCACGAACAACCTGTGTTTAAGAAAATGGGCTTATTTAAAGGCGTTTACTGTCCTGTAGCCGAAAGACTGGCAAGGAGAGGATTTTATATACCTAGCGGACTTGCATTAACCACCAACCAGATGGATAAAGTAATAGAGGCTGTAAGGGAAATTTTTCATAATTAAAGAGCTATATGAGCGTTTTTGGTAATTACGCCAGTTATTACGATTTGCTGTACAAGGACAAGGACTATAATGGAGAAGTCAGGTACGTATCCGCTCTAATCAGGGAAATTAACCCATTAGCAAAATCCTTGTTAACCCTCGGTTGCGGTACAGGAAAACATGAGCTTCTGTTTTCTGAATACGGATTTAGAGTGGAAGGTATCGATTTGTCCGAAGTTATGATCCGGCTCGCAGAGGTTAACAAAGGTAAAGCAGGAAAACAAGCTCAAAATGTAAAGTTTCACCGGGGCGACATTCGGACAATTGATTTGCATGAAAAATTCGACGCGGTTGTTTCCCTTTTCCATGTAGCATGTTATCAGACTGAAAATGAGGATCTTATAAAATTTATCCGGACGGCTAAAAAGCACTTGAATAAGGGAGGCATATTTATCTTTGACGTATGGCATGGCCCTGCCGTTTTGACGGACAGGCCGGCGTCCAGAGCGAGAAATGCAGAAGATGAAAAGATAAAAGTTGTTAGAAAGACGGAACCTGTAATGCTATCGGAACAGAATGTTGTGGAGGTCAATTACAACATTAAGATTACAGACAAAATTTCGAAAACCACACTGGAAATAAACGAATGTCACCGTATGAGGTATTTATTCAGGCCTGAGCTAAAATTATTACTGGAGGGCGAAGGTTTTGAACTGTTGAAAAGTGAAGAATGGGTGACAAAGCAGCCTCCTTCATACGAAACCTGGTATGTAAATTACATTGCGAGGTTAACTTATTAACAAAAGCAAAAACGGCGAAACTTTTTCCTGAACTTTAGCGTATAACAATTTAATTTCACAATAAACTAAAAAGCTAATGGTAACGAAAAAATACTACTCGAAATTTCTGAAGACGATACTATTGGTGGTACTCACGGGTATTTTCTTTACACCTGCGCATGCAAATCAGGTTACAGCAAATGCTGCTCAGGCACTTGCAAAAGGTTTTTTCAGCCAGCATACAACAGTAGCTGTGACTAAAATGACACTCGCTTTCACTGACTTTGCCTCTACAGGTGAACCGGTGTATTTCGTATTTAATGTCAACACTAACAATGGTTTTATTATTGTTTCTGCAGAGGATGCGGCAATTCCGGTAATAGGATATTCAACCAAGGGTCAGTTTAAGATACCTGCTGCCAATTCCAGTATTGGTCACTGGATGACAAACCGTAAGAAGGAAATAACAAGAATTAGGGCAAATAAAATAGCGGCCACCATTTCAATCAGGAATGAGTGGGCTGGGATCGTGGCCACAAGCGCTAACGCAAGGAATAAGAATTCAGGCAATATAGCTGCGTTAAGCGTCTCTCCTCTTTTATCTACAACCTGGGATCAAAGTCCATATTACAATGCCTTATGTCCAGGTGGCTCTCTCACAGGATGTGTTGCGACGGCTATGGCGCAAATAATGAAATTCTGGAGTTGGCCTGTTACAGGAACGGACACGAGTTCGTATTGTGATTGCACTTCAAATGGCGATGCGGATCAGTACGGGAGATTATTTGCCAATTATGGAGCTACAACGTATAATTGGGCTGCAATGCCAAATAGCGTTACTTCAGCAAATACAAGTGTAGCCACATTAATGTACCAGTGTGGAGTCAGTGTTGATATGAATTACGACCCAAATGGAAGTGGAGCAGCAGTCACCACTTGGGATAATCCATCTGTATGTGCACAGTTGTCCTATGTAAATTATTTTGGGTATTCCGGAACTACGATTCAGGGCATTCAAAGGTCAAATTATACTACTGATTCTGCCTGGATAGCTGTTTTACTGAACGATCTGACGAAGGGAAGACCGGTACAATACGTTGGGGTTGATTCTGCCTCCAACAGTGGTCATACCTGGGTTTGCGATGGATACGACAGCGGAACCAACATGTTTGATATGAACTGGGGATGGAGTGGTACAGATGATGGTTACTTTTCTGTCAATGCCTTAAATCCTATAGGGACTGGCTGGAATTTTATTCAAAGTCAGGAAGCCCTGATTGGAATTCTGCCGGTAAAGCCCCTTCCTCCGGTATCTGATTTTTCTTCTAAATATACCAGCTTATGCGGCCCTGGAACTGTAAATTTCCTGGACCAAAGTTCAAATGCGGCGACCTCCTGGTCCTGGACCTTCACAGGAGGTACCCCATCTTCATCAACAGCTCAGAACCCTTCTGTAAGCTACTCAACTCCTGGAACCTATAACGTGATTCTGACTGCTTCCAATAGCCATGGTACAGGAAGTACCGTTACCAAAACAGGATATATTACGATCCTTAATACAGGAATGCCTGTTAGTTGTATTCCGGGCACTGCCAATCTGGCTACTGATTATGGCATTGGAATATATAATGTTACACTTCATACGTTAAATAACACCAGTGGAAGTGCTGTAGCAGATGGGGGGTATGTGAATTTCTCCTGCTCACAGAGAACAACTTTATTACCATCAACAACTTATACACTTAATGTAACAGTAGGAACGGCAAATACCGAAAATATCCAGGCATATATTGATTATAATAATAATGGAGTATTTACAGACCCGGGTGAACTGATTTATTCTGCAAATGCAGTAACGGGTGCTCAAAGTACTACCTTTACAACACCCGCAACCCCAACTACTGGAAATTGGCTGCGCATGCGGGTAATAGATGATTTTAACACGATAGCTAACTCCTGTAATAATTTAACTTATGGACAGGGCGAAGATTACGGGGTGTATTTTAATTCCACCGCGGTTACTCCGGTTGCTAATTTTAATGCCAGTAAGACAACTCTTTGTGGAAGTGGTTCAGTGAGTTTCTCTGACTTAAGTACCAATACACCAACCTCCTGGTCATGGACCTTCACAGGTGGTACACCTTCTGTCTCAATAGTTCAAAACCCATCTGTTAATTACAGTGCCCCGGGAACATATTCAGTTTCTTTAACTGCAACAAATAGTGCTGGGAGTAATACAAAAATAGTTTCAGGTTATATAACGGTTAATTCCGTTCCTACGGCTTCCCAAAACTCTACCAATGAGACCTGTAATGGAGGAGCAACTGCTTCTGCCTCAGTTGTTGCAAGTGGTGGAACCCCTGGTTACAGTTACAGTTGGAACAGCGGGCAAACTACTTCCACAATTAGTAATCTGCCTGCAGGTGCATTTACCTGTACAATTACTGACAGCAGAGGTTGTTCCGTAACCGAAAACACTTCTGTTACCCAACCTGCTGTCATTGCAGATCAGCTAACAATAACGAATGCAAGTACCTGTTTAGGCAGTGACGGGGCAATAAGTTCAGCTGTTTCAGGTGGCACACCGGCATATACGTACCATTGGAACGGAGGACAAACCACATCTGGAATCACTGGCCTTGTGGCAGGCCTGTATTCATTGACGGTCACCGATGCGCATGGCTGTACAAAAACCACTTCAGCAAATGTCAGCGGAACAGCTTGTACCGGTACAGAGCTTAGCCCAGCCTATTGTGGAATCACGCTTACCTCGATGACTCAAATAATCTATTGTAATGCTGTGGCTAATGCACAGAATTACAAATACCTTTTTACCAATTCAAACTTAGGGTATAGTCAAACAGTTTGGAGGGGTGATGTAACGAATGATTTTAATATGACCTGGGTTACCGGATTACAATACAGTACAACATACAATGTTCAGGTAGCTGCTGAAGTTGCAGGCGTATGGGCAAGTTATAGCACAATTTGTGCCATTATCACTCCTGCAGCACCGGCTGCGCAAAGTACAGAACTTACACCAACTTATTGCGGGGCGACCTTAAGTTCAATGACGGAAGTAATTTACTGCAATGCAGTGACCAATGCACAGAATTACAAATACCTGTTTACCAATGCGACCTTGGGTTATAGTCAGACCGTTTGGAGGGGTGATGTGACAAATGATTTTAGTATGGCATGGGTTACAGGGCTACAGTATGGAACAACTTATAACGTATCCGTGGCAGATGAACAAAATGGAGTATGGGGAAGTTTTGGGACCGTCTGTATGCTGACAACCCCTGCGGCTGCTGTTGCTACACAACTTACTGCAGCTTATTGTAATACAACGGTAAGTTCCTCAGCGACACCAATATATTGTACTCCGGTAGCCGGGGCACAGAATTACAAATACCTGATTACCTGTGCAAGTCCTGCCTATAGTCAGACTCAATGGGCCGGTAGCACAGCCACCGATACTTATTTGGGTTGGTTTACTGGCATACTACCGGGAAAAACATACAATGTTCAGGTGAGTGCGGAAGTTTCGGGTGTTTGGTCTGGTTGGGGCTCCGTTTGCACAATAACAACATCAGGAGGTTTCCACGCTCCGGAAATTAACCCCAGCACACAGAACAACACAACAAATGAAATCTCTGATATGCGCTTGTTCCCGAATCCGGTAGCAGCGAACTCCACAGTTACGATCGATTTGGGCGATATGCTGGATAATCAGCAAACAGGTCAGCTGAGGGTATATGATATATATGGCGCAATTATTCTGACGGGACAAATCAGCGGTACCAATCTTGTTGATGTGACAATCGATCAGCGCTTCAGTTCAGGCATGTATTTTGTTGAAGTAATGGCAGCAGGGCAGAAGCATACCAAAAGGATGGTTGTTCAGTAAAGGACAGTTAGGGAAGAGCAATAAATTTGTAGTATTAAAAGTCCGCCTCAGGCGGACTTTTTTTTGAAAAGGCATTATTTGTTGTTATTATGTCTTATTCGTTGTTATTGTACCTTATTTGTTACCATTCTCTTAAATTAAATGACAGGTGTCATTATTTTCTTTTTTATTCCACCAACTTCAGTATATTCGCGTCAAAATTAATTAACTATTTATTAAAAAACGGAAAACAAAATGAAGAAACTTACAGGAATTATCTCCTTAATTTGCGGTTTAGCTTTTGCTTCAGACGCGCGTTCAGTTAACAGTACTGAGCTCAGCCCCAACTATTGCGGCGGAACATTAAGCACCATGACCCAGGAGATATCCTGTGTGGCAGTAATAGGTGCACAGAACTACAAATACGTGTTCACCAATGTTGGAGGGGTAGCTTTTAGCCAAACGGTATGGAGGGGCGACACAACGAATGATTTCAACATGACCTGGGTTACCGGATTATTATACGGTGCAACCTATGCCGTAACAGTCGCGGTTGAGACAGCTGGAGTATGGGGATCTTTAGGTTCAGCTTGTAACCTGACAACTCCCGCACCTCCCGAAGCCTTAGGCACACAACTTACCCCATCGATTTGTGGGAATACTGTAACGATGACTCAGGAGATATCCTGTGTTGCAGATCCTAATGCGCAGAATTACAAATACCTGTTCACCAATATTGGAGGAGTAGCTTTTAGCCAAACGATTTATAGGGGTGATAAAACAAATGATTTTAACATGGCTTGGGTTACCGGCTTGGCATATGGAGCACCTTACGCTGTATCAGTTGCTGAAGAGGTGAACGGAGTATGGGGTGCTTTTGGGTCTTCCTGCCCTATTGTAACTGCTGCCTCTGCGTCGACTACCACCGGACTTACTGCAGCTGATTGCAATACAGTAATTTCCAGCCCGTCGACACCATTTTATTGCACTGCGGTAGCTGGCGCGTTGAATTATAAATGGCTGATGACCTGTGCAAGCCCTGTTTATAATCAGACTCAATGGGCTGGCAGCACAGCCACCGATTGTTATTTGAGCTGGTATTCAGGCTTAACTCCTGGAGCGGTATACAATGTACAGGTAAGTGCAAATATTGGAGGTACCTGGACACCTTGGGGTCCCACTTGTACAATTACCAATAATACGGGATTAAGACTCAGAAACCCCCTCAATAATACTTCAGGTGAAAGTACTTCTGAAATATCCATGTACCCAAATCCAGTAGCCATTAATTCTGCATTAACAATTGATCTGGGCAACATGCTGAATAACCAGGTGGCTGGTCAGTTAAAGGTTATTGATATTTTAGGCTCAGAAATTATCTCTAAGCAAATAAGCGGTTCTAGCCTGATTAACCTTACCATGGATGAGCATTTTAAGCCAGGTATGTATTTTGTTGAAGTAACCGCAGGAGGCCAGAAACAAAGCACAAGAATAGTAGTACAGTAAATTTAATTCAATTCTAATTCAGGACCCGGGATAGCCGTTTAGGCCTGTTCCGGGTTTCTTGATTTTACGAATGAATTGAAAACGTTTCTCTATATTTGAAATTCGATGAGTATTTTGGTAAAAATTGGCAGGAAAGTAGCATCTTTTGTTCGAAAGAAGATAAAAAGCAGACCTAAATGGGAGAAATTGGAATATTTTGATGAAAGCTGGAAGAATCGAATGAAAGTAATGGTAAAATTTATTCCTGATAATGTATCTGTAATTGATTTGGGATGTGGCCCAATGTGGTTGAAGCAATTCCTTAAAATCAGGAAATATTATCCGGTTGATTATAAAAAAAGGGCGGAGGATACAATAGTATGTGATTTTAATAAGCATGAATTTCCTGGTTTGAAAGCAGATTTTGCGTTTGTGGGAGGGTGTTTGGAGTATATTAAGGACTACCAATGGTTTGTAAAACAAATCGCTGCGAATGTGAACAGTTGTGTGATATCCTATTGTGCGGTTGAACTCGTGCCTGATTTAGCCACGCGGCATAAATATGCATGGGTAAATAATTTATCCAGAAATAATATCATTGATTTGTTTGAAAAAAACGGAATGAGCCTTAAAGGCGAAGACAAATACCTGAATACAAATCTGATTTTTATGTTTTCCAAAAATAATTAGTCCTTGTCTGAATTTATCACACTCCTGGATCCATCAATGCAGGATCACCAGGGCAATCCTTCAACTAACCTTGGTGATTTAATTATTTATGAATCTATTTCAAAATATTTGGAAGAATTATTTCCGGACAAAGAGGTAATTCGGATTTCTACACATACGTTTCTTGAAAAACGACATTTTGATATCCTGAAAGAAAACAATTTGAAATTTTTTGGTGGAACCAATGCACTTTCCTCAAATATCAGACAATACCATCAATGGAAATTAAGCAGAGACAGATTCTTTTTCTTAAATCCCGGGATCAGGGAAGTTATTTTGTTTGGGGTGGGGTGGTGGCAATACCAGGAAAAACCAACCTGGGCTACAAAACTATTCTACAAAAATGTTTTAAGTGGCGTTCATCAGCATTCGGTTCGTGACCAGTATACGAAGGAAAAAGTGCTCGGCATGAATATCCGGAATGTGTTAAATACGACATGTCCAACAACCTGGACATTGGATGGAAGGACGGTAAACAGAAAAATGAGTAACGTTAAGGATTGTTTGTTTATGCTTACCGATTATAGCAGTAACGCAGAACGGGACAATGAACTATTAAAGATTATCCTGGAATATTATTCCGGCACTTTGTATTTTTTTCCTCAGGGAGCATTGGATATTGACTACATGAATTCACTTGAACTATTCAAGGCAAATAAAGGGAGAATTAAAATTCTTGAAAGAACCATTGAGGCTTTTAATGATTGTATTAGCCGTAAGGATATTAATTTTATTGGCACACGGTTACATGGAGGAATAAAATGCCTTCAGAATAGCATAGATTCAATCATTATTGCTATAGATAACAGGGCGATGGAAATCAGCAGGGACATTCACCTTCCGGTCGTTGACCGGAATGATTATTCTAAACTTCGTCAATGGTTGAATGGAGAGAAGGTGTTTGCCAACATAAACCTTCCTATGGGGGCAATTAATGAATGGAAAGAACAATTTCGTAAATGAGAATTGCGATCCTCGTTTATTGTTATCCGGTGGCTTATTCTCCCACAATTTTGGATACCGCTTTGTATTGGGCCAGAAGAGATTACATAGTTGATTTGTTGGTTGATCGTTTTGTATATGCTGAAATAGAAAAACAGCATCCGAATATAAATATTATCTATTGCACCTCACTGACCCCAATAACAAGATCAGTAAAGTCAATTGAAATTAAAAGGAATTTGATATTCAATAGCTCATTTATAACCCGGATTTCTGTGTACCACTCCTTGTATAAAAGCATTTTTACGGATTGGTTAATGCCTCTCAGGGCATATGCGTCAGGAGTACGAAAATACGTTGGTAAATTTACATACTTGTTTATCATTGCATTTGATGCGGATGCTTTGATTGCCGCTGACTGGTCAGGCTTAAGTGCCAAATATCCCTACTACTACCATAGTCTTGAGCTATATGAGAACAATACATTTAAGAACCGCCTGCGAAGAAAAATGGAAAAGAAAGCATGTGCCGGAGTCAGATTTGTTGTTGTGCAGGATGAGCAGCGGGCGGCTCAATTGATTTCGGGGCTGGACACCAGAGGTTTAAAGTTGTTTTTATGCCCGGTATCTGTCATGGGACCGTCTCTGTTGGAAAAGGGTGATTATATTTTTAAAAAATACAATATCCCTTCCGGTAAGAAAATCATACTCTATACCGGTGCTTTTTATGCAGAAGCATTCATTGAAGAAATGGCATATGCTACAAATGACACTTTATGGAACAATGAATGGGTAATGCTGTTACATGGCTTCTGTAACAGCGACAATGTGCTTGAGAAAATCCGCAGCAAAACCAGCAGGGATAAGGTGATCCTCTCGCTTAACAGTCTTTCGCAGGGGGAGCTTGACCAGTTGACCGCCTCGGCTCATATTGGGTTAGCCCTGTATAAACAACTGAATGCAAATCTGGTACTGACTGTTTTTTCTTCCGGGAAAATGGCTCAATACGCTAAATGTTCCTTACCGGTTGTATTGACAGCTAATAAAATAAGTGATGAATTTATTAATAACTTTGGATGTGGACTCACGATACCAGACGAAAAGGGTTTATGCAGAGCCATTTCGGGGATCCTTTCGGATTATGAAAGGTACAGGTTGAATATGATCAAAACCTTTGAACAAAAATTCAATTTTGAGACTAATTATAAATTGGTTGCAGATGCTATTCAATGAAATCCCTTCTTAAAAAAATAGCAGCAAGGTTTGGCTATTCCATATCCGGGAAGCCAAAATTTCAAGGGCTGCGGGTAAACGTTTTCAAAACTTCACACACTAAGCATGCGCTTCTTTCCTATATCGCGAATGTTTTTGATGATCAAAAAAACTGGCAGGAAAGGCTGCATACGAATAAGTTCACCACCTATCTGATAGCGGAAGTACTGAATGAACTGGAATACAACGTGGATGTAATTGATTGCAGGGAGGATTTTAAAGGCGATTTCTCCAAATACGATCTGGTTATAGGTTTAGGAAAAGCATTGGAATACATAGTGGAGGCTCGTGGAACAGCTTCGAAGACTAAGGTGATATTGTTTGGAACAGGATGCGGCTCTTTTTTTGCGAATAAAATCAGCATAGAGCGGCTTTCCGAATTCAGCAAAAAACATCACAGGGTATTGTATTCATCTTCCAGGCATGAAAGAAACGACGGCTGTCTGCAAATTGCTTTTTCAGATTGGATAATTTTGCATGGGGGCCAGTTTGCGAAAGCAACATACAGATCCGAAAACATTAGTACAATTCATGCCCCTGTTTTCATTGAGCATGAGATCACCCGCACGGAACAAGAATGGCCCTTGGCTAAACTGAACTACCTGTGGTTAGGCAGCGGAGGGGCTATTCATAAAGGCTTGGACCTTGTCATAGATGCCTTTTTAGAACTTAAAAATTGCCAGCTCCACATTTGCGGAAGTTTTGAGAAAGAAAGCGGGTTTAAGGAATACTACAGCCCCTTGACGAATGCAGCAGGTAACATAACCTGGCATGGTTTTATAGGTGTGCAAACGCCTGCATTTAAGAAAATGATGCAGACTTGCGCCTTTGTTATTTTCCCAAGTGCGTCAGAAGGGAATTCTCCCTCCGTAATCACCTGTATGGCGAATGGAGGGCTGATTCCAATTGTTTCCAAAAATGCAGATATAGACCTGAATGGGTTTGGCATTTTCATTAAGGAGTTAAATGTGGATGCGGTTATTCAAGCAGTGAAGGAATCGCAGAAATTAACGATCGGTGAATTGAAAGTTCAGCGAGCAAAAATCTTAGAAGAAACACATCGGATGCATACGTTTGATTATTTTAAGGTGGATTTTAAACAAAAACTTCAGGAAGCTATTCGGGTCATTTGAAATGAGTTTGAAAATTTTACATATTTCCACGAACATAAACGGA
>JABDEY010000036.1 GCA_013286805.1 Bacteroidota bacterium
GCCACTTCGTATTTCACTTCCTATTTGTCCAACAGATATACCTTCCCGGTTTGCGCGTTCACGGTTAATATCAAAAACAATTTCAGGCTTATTATTCTGGAAATCCGATTTTAGTTCTTCAATACCGGCTACGTGTTTTGTCTCCAGGTGATTTTTTAAATCGGCAGCAGTTTTGATCAGGGCAGTCAGGTTGTCGCCTGATAATTCAATACTGATGGGCTTGGCAGTGGGCGGACCAGATGCTTCCTGATTGACAGTAATTTGCGCACCGGGAATCCCTTTTACCGCTTCACGGACAAGGTCTAAGTATTTCGAAGTGGATTGTCCATGACGCTCCCCGAAAGGAACAAATGCAACTGTAACTTTTCCACGATTTGCATAGGTACCCTGGTCCTCATCCTGAGGATCGGTAACACCAACTGCAACATTGGCAATCACAGAGGATACAATGTCATTTTTTTCTCCTTTTGGATAGAGAACATCATTCACTCTTTTTTCAACACCCAATAAAACCTTATTTGTAAAAGCCTGATCCGTTCCTATTGGCATACTCAAGTAGACGTATACGAAGTTAGGTTCTGATTTAGGAAAGAAAACCACCTTTGGTGAACGGACAGACATAAACCACAAAGAAAAAATAAATAAAAGAATAATAGAAAAAAGAACAAAATTTGGTCGTTTTAAATTAATTGGTCTAAATATTCTTTTGAAAATAGGGAATAAAAAATATTTAGAATAAAATTTATTTCTATGTACATAAAACCATTTAAGGTAAGGATGAGAAATAAAATTTTTGATTGAGTCAAGGGCTTTAAATATTCGCTTTCTAAGGTTTTCAACAATAACTATTCTACTTAGGAAGTAAAAAATTCCGAATAAATAAATATGAACCCTTCTCATACTCGTGACCCAGGTTACCATTCTGACATAAAATCCAATTACTTTCGGCCAGATGCGGGTTTGAAAAGTATGGATCCATTTAATAAGAATAAAATGGTGCAACAGGAAAATGGCTAATAGTGTAAGTGTAAAATTGCCCATGCCCGCATTGTGTCCAAGATAAAACAGGGCGGACATGAAAACCATAATCACGCTTACTATTTTTACACCTTTGGTGAATGTCCGTTTATCATACTCCCCTTCTTTATGCGGACGCATGAAGGTTACGGCAAAAACAGGATTAATGATATACGCGACAACCAATGAGGCCATGAGTGTTATGATGAGGGTAATCGGCAGGAAGAACATGAACTCACCAATAACACCCTTCCAAAAAGCCAATGGAATGTAAGGAGCGAGTGTTGTAAGGGTTCCGGCCAAAACAGGCAGGAACACCTCTCCGGCAGCCATTTTTGCAGCCTGTACTATGCTTCTTTTTCCGTTTTCAAAAATACGATGGGTGTTCTCGATGACAACAATGGCATCATCCACTACAATACCCAGTGCCAGTAAGAAAGAGAACAGCACGATCATATTCAGTGTAAATCCTATCGTGGGCATTATAAGAAATGCCACAAACATCGAGAGCGGTACAGACATAGCCACAAAAATGGCATTGGTGGCACCCATAAAAAACATCAGGATAATTGTCACCAGAATAAAACCTATGATAATTGTATTAATGAGGTCATGCAGCGTTTCACGTGTTTTTTCACTCTGGTCACCTGTAACTACAATGTTCAGATCCTTTGGAAAAACGGACTTCTGCATTTCCTTTACAATGTCATTGATCTTATCTGAAGCGTCAATCAGGTTTTCTCCTGCACGTTTTACAACACTCAGTGTAATTACATTTTTACCAGCTAAGCGCGCGTAACTTTTTTGTTCTTCAAACGCATCTTTTACCTCGGCTATATCCTTTATGTAAATAGGAGCACCGGTCGGAGATTTAACAACAATATTGCGAATTTCATCTACTGTTTTAAATTCCTTCTTGATATTTAAAACCCTTCGTATACCGTCCATTTTAATATCACCACCGGATATAGTCCTGTTTTCATAGCCTATGGCACGTTCGATATCCCCTAATGAAATTTGGGCCGCCTGGATTTTATACATATCCACATTCACCTGTATTTCACGATCAAGCGAACCAATTCTGTCAACCCTGGTAATTTGTTTCATGGCTTCGATTCTGTCCTTTAACTGATCGGCATAGCTTTTAAGTTTGTTCAGATCAAAATCTCCGGAAAGATTCACATACATAATTGGAAGTTCCGATAAATCAATGTCCATTACTCCCGGGTCTGCAGGCAGGTCATTAGGCAGGTCACTCTTGGCTTTATCAACCGCATCTTTTACTTTCTGTTTAGCCTCCGGTATCTTCACATCCGTATTAAATTCAATGATCACATTTGAATAATCCTGAAAAGAATTGCTGGTCACTTTTTTTACTCCGGCGATTGCTTTTACCTGTTTTTCAATCTGCTTGGTCACTAAGTTTTCCATATTGGCAGGAGAGGTGCCAGGATAAACTGTGCTTACATATATTTTCGGGATAATGATTTCCGGAAAACTTTCTTTTGGCAAACCATTATACGCCATCAGCCCTGCAAAGGTGATAATGATGGTCATTATGTAAATCGCTGTGCGATTATCTATCGCCCAACTGGATGGTTTAAATTCTTTTAGCAGGTCTTTCATTTTAAACTCGTTTTTTCTATGGCCTATATCTTTTTAATATTTAATAGCTTCCCCTGCATTCAAATCCTGATAACCTGTGGTAACCAGTTTATCCCCTTCTTTTAAACCTGATACGATTTCGGCCTTGTCATTGTATATTTTTCCTGTCGTAACTCTTGTTTTTTTTGCTTTTCCGGAATCGTCAATAAAGACAAAATCACCTTCTTCCGCGTGTTGTATAGTGCCAACAGGAACTACAATTGCATTTTTGGTTGAATAATCCACAATCTTGAGAATAGCAATCATGTTTGGATGGTAATCTTTGTTATTGTCAAGCGCCACTTCCACATTAAAAGTCCTGTTCAGTGGGCTGATTACTTTTGCACTGAATGACACTGGGGCCATAACTGAATCATTAATATCCGGAAACAGTATCACAGCACGATCCCCTTTTTTTACTTTAGCTGCATAATTTTCAGGAACCTCCGCTTTCACTTTCAGATTCGTAAAATTTACAACTCGGATGGCTGACATGCCTGGAGAAGCCATCTGGCCAAGTTTCATAAATACTTCATCAACAGTACCATTAATAGGGGACTTAATACGTGTCATTTCCAATTGCTGTTGCATGGTGGAAATTCTTCTCGTAATGTTTTCTTTTTGATTTTTGGCTGTTATATATTGAACCTCTGAACCGATCTTCTGGTCCCAAAGTGTTTTTTGTTTATCGTACATGGTAATTGCGAGATCAAGTGCGTTTTGCATCTCAGCAATTGATTGTTGAATCACCTTTGCGTCCAGTTCGGCCAATACCTGACCCTTTGTAACCTCATCTCCTGCTTTTACATTTATGACACTTATAACCCCACCTGATTCTGGGCTGATGGTGACATTTTCGTCTGCATCTACCCTGCCCTGAACTTCAATATAGCTTGTAAAAAGCTGGGGCGCCAGGGCAGTAACAGATACTGTATTTACCTTTTCTTCTTTTTTAGAAGTGTCAGCTTGTGCAATGTCCACTTCCAGTTTTTCGATCTTGCCCTGAAGATCGCTCTGTTGTTTTTTTAGTTTTTCAAGTTCGGCTTTCTTATCACCAGAGTTATTTTTGCATGCCAATGTTAAAACTGACAAGGCAATTGCTGCAAATAAAATTTTTTTCATATTAAGATTTTTTTCAGTGTTCATTATTTTCTTATGAGCTCCTATTTCAGTTTTCCAACAGCTTTCAGGTAATCAACTTTTGAAACCAGCGCATCATACAAGGCATTAAAATAATTTGTTTGAGAATCCACCAATGCAGACTCTGCTGTATTCACTTCAAGGCTGGTCCCAACGCCTTCGTGGTATTTAATTTTTGTTACTTTCGCTACTTCTCCTGCAAGCTTCATGTTTTTATTTTGTGATTCCAGTGTACTTATGTTATTTTTCAGCATGATTTCAGCTGATTTTACCTGCACATCAATCCCAAGAGCGAGATTGGCCATATCATTTTCCGTTTTTTGAACATTCATTTTGCTTTGCTGGACTTTATAGGTTTTCTGAAACCCATTAAAAATGGGAATGCCCATCGTTACACCGAAAAGGCCATAATTATAAAAGAGTTTAGAATTCGCAAGATCCTGGGTCTTGATGTTTTGAGTAAACTCACCAACATTGGCAAACGCCGAGAGATTGGGCAATGCAGACAGCTTGTTGTTTTTCAAATCCAATTCATGCAGTCTTTTCTGAGTTTCAAGGAGGGAATATTCAATTCGGTTGCTGTAATTCATCTGTTCCGCCTTGGCCTCAGCAATTGGCTCAACTTTAAAATCGGCGATTTTCTGACTCACTGTCAATGTAATATTCAGGGGCATTGATAATTGGTATTTCAGAAGTACATAACTTAAAGACAGCAGATTATTAAAGTTTTCACGGGCAGAATGGATGGTATTTGTCGTAACTTCCAGGCGATTAACATCAATTTGCTCAACAATTCCCTGTTGATTCATGGCTTTTGTTTCAGCCAAAAGAGAATCAACCCTGATAACATTCTTATCGAATAATTCCAGTCGCTCTTCATTCACGACAACCATATAGTAAGCCTTAGTAACTGCTTCAATAACCTGAATTTGTGTCAGCTGGGTTGACTTATAAGAAAGTTCCCTATAGGTCTTTGCAGCTTGCAGACCTACAAAAAAAGCGCTGTTGAAGATCATCTGGCTAACGGTGGCGCCAGCGTCAATTCCGACCGGCAATTGAAAAATATTAGGAATGGCTACTACAGGTGGGCTTCCTTTAGGAAATGGAAAAAAAGAATTATTACTGGGCAAAAACATCTCTCTCAAAGGATTATTATCAGAATACTGTACACTGCCGCCTATTTGCGGTAAACCTATTCCCCTTGTTTCCCCAACCTTTGCATTTGCAATCGCCTCATCGAGACTTGCGTTTTTCATGGAATACTGGTTTTTAACCGCATAGTCAATCGCCTGCTGCAGTGTGAATGCAAATTTGGTACTATCCTTCGTCTGGGTAAAACCTGCGTTGATAAGTGCGGCCATAAAGACGCACAGTGAGAACAGTTTTCTCATATCATATTCTTTTTGTACGATTCAATCATTTTATATGCTTTTAAGGTGCAAATGCCATACAGGAAATGTTCCGCCAAAGCAAGTTGTACTTCAATTAACTTAAACTTATCAATAGGGAAAACTTCGGGGTTAAATCCCATCTCTATTTCCTCCATCCTAAGCCGGGCGAAAATTTTAGGGTTAACATCTGACCGTACAAGTTTGTCCTTTATACCTTTTACAATCATTTTCTCTACTATTCCTAAAATAAATTCCCCTTTAAAATCCTTAAATAATTGCCAGGCTTTCGGGTGGAATTTCTGTAAGTCATAAAAAATCACCGGGTTGATCTTTGAAAATAACTCACTCATGCGGCTCATGATGCAAAACACTTCATCTACAATATTTTTTGCATCCTGCTGAATACAGGTAAAGTCATGCTTATCACCCTTGAGTTTTGCCTTGATCAGGTATAGGACAAGTTCCTCTTTATCTTTAAAACTACCATAAATGGTTTTTTTGGAAACGCCCAGATGATTGGCGATTTCATCCATGGTAATGCGCCTGATCCCAAAGCGGAAAAACAACTCCTGTGCGCCTAATGCTATTCTTTCCTTAGTGCCCATTACTCATCTATCCTTAGCTTGCTAATTTAGCGGGGCGAAACTACGGAAACTATTTTAATGCCGCAAGTTTTCTTTAAAACATTGTTTTATTCCTTAAATTTGCATAATGAAGAAAAACCTGTTTATAGCTTTTGAAGGCATTGATGGAAGTGGAAAAAGCACCCAGGTAAAACTCTTATCCTATAATTTACAAAATGCAGGGCACAAGGTGTATCTGACCTGCGAACCTACTGACAGTCCGATAGGCAAATTAATCCGGGATATCTTTAATCATAGAATGGAGGGAGACCACAGGACCATTGCCGGGCTTTTTGTTGCAGACCGGCTGGATCATTTGCTGAACAAAACAAACGGCATTCTGAAGAAGCTCGAGGAAGGTTACACAGTTATTTCAGACAGGTATTGTTTTTCTTCTTATGCCTATCAGGGTACTCATATGCCAATGGAATGGGTGATAGAAGCAAATTCTATAAGTGCGGGTCTGTTGCGGCCAGATTTGAACATATATCTGGACATTCCTCCGGAAGCTGGTATGACGAGGCTAAATAATAATCGCAGCTCGATCGAGTTGTACGAAACACTTGAAAATTTAAAAAACGTCCGTAGTAAATATTTGGAGGCATTTGACCTACTGAAAACAAAAGAAAAGGTTTTTAGTTTAGATGGAAACAGGGCCCCTCATATTATTGCATCTGAAATTTGGACCGAGATAGCAGGCCTGAGCTAACTACTTCTTAGCTTTTCGAGGGATTTAAACAATTGAATTTCTTCAGCGTTCAGATTTTTTGGAAAATGCACATTGATCTTTACATAATAATCACCGAATTCATTTTCTTTCCCATAAACTGGCATACCCAGTCCTTTTAACCTCAAAACCTTACCGGATTCTGTTTCCTTGGGAATAGTTATTCGTGTAGGCCCTTTAATGGTTTGAATGTTTGTTTTTCCACCCAACAGGGCGGTATATAAATCAACGGAAGCATCTGCATACAAATCGTCGCCTTCTCTTTTAAATGGAGGCTGGTCCTCAATCTCAATAGTAATATACAAATCACCAGCGCTTTCACCGCCGGAGCCGGAGCTTCCATAGCCCTTCAGCTTAATCACCTGCCCGTTCCCCGTACCTGGTTTTAATTTTATCCTGATTTTTTTCCCACTCAGGCTAAATTCCTTGGAGGCACCATGATAGGCTTCGTTAAGTGTAATAGCAAATTTTGCATTGTGATCACTTCCTTTAGAAGACCTTGTTCTGCCCCTTCTTCCTCCTGATGTTTGTCCAAATATATTTTCAAAAAAATCTGAAAAGTCACCTTCCCCAAAACTTTCTCCTCCTGAAGATTGCTGTGTATGCTGTCTGCCCTGCCCCGAATTTGACCATTTTGACCAATCAAATCCCTCGGAGCCATTCTGCTGCTGATAGGAATTGTAATTCGAACCTAACTCATCGTATTTCTTCCTTTTTTCCAGATCACTTAGGACATCATTGGCCTCATTCATCTCTTTGAATTTTTCTTCCGCTGCCTTATTCCCGGGGTTTTTGTCCGGGTGATACTTGATTGCAAGCTTGCGATAGGCCTTCTTTATTTCATCCGCCGTTGCTGTTTTGGAAACGCCGAGTATTTTGTAATAGTCCTTAAAATCCATAAATTAAATATTCTTTAATAACTGATAACGCAAATAAAGGTAATCAATTTGAAGGTTTTTGACTGTGATATTAATTGCATTATCCCTCAAATTTGCGTTTTTTTGCAGGCAGACTAATACATTGAAATGGAATACAGGAAAATAAGTGATTTACTAAAATCGACCGAATTCGGAAAAGAGGTAGGAGTAAGAGGATGGGTACGCACCAAGAGAGGCAATAAAAATGTGGCATTTATTGCTGTTAATGACGGTTCTGTAATTCACACTATACAGGCTGTTGTTGATCTTTCCAAAATTCCGGAAGAAACACTTAAGCATGTTACTACCGGAGCTTGCGTATACATAACAGGAATACTTGCACAATCCCAGGGGCAAGGGCAAAGCGTTGAAATTCAAACAACTGCATTAGAGATTGTTGGGTTATGTGATGAAACGTTCCCGCTTCAAAAGAAAGCCCATACATTAGAGTTCCTGCGGGAAATAGCTCACTTGCGACCCCGTACCAATACCTTTGGAGCCATCCTGCGCATCCGCCATCACATGGCATTTGCCATTCATAAATTTTTTAATGACAAAGGTTTTTTCTATTTACACGCTCCTATTATAACAGGATCGGATGCAGAAGGTGCAGGTGAAATGTTTCGTGTGACAACGCTGGATATGAACAATCCGCCCCGTAATACAGACGGGTCGGTTGATGACAAGCAGGATTTTTTTGGCAAAGAAACCAACCTGACCGTTTCTGGACAACTCCAGGCCGAATTGGCTGCTGCTGCTCTTGGTTTGGTCTATACATTTGGCCCTACTTTTCGCGCTGAAAACTCAAATACACCCCGTCACCTGGCCGAATTCTGGATGATGGAGCCCGAAATGGCTTTTTATGATATTACTGCCAATATGGATCTGGCGGAAAGTATGCTCAAATATGTTGTTCAGTATGCCCTTGAAAAATGTAAAGATGATCTGGAATTCCTCAACATAAGGGCCATTGAAGAAGATAAAACAAAAAAACAGAACGAACGAAGCAAGACCACCTTGTTGGAAAGGTTGCAGGCAGTAGTAGACCATTCATTTAAACGAATTACATATACGGAGGGCATTGCTGTATTGAAATCAGCTGACAAAAAATTTGAGTTTAAACCGGAATGGGGGAGTGACCTTCAAAAAGAGCATGAGAATTACTTAGTGGACCATTTTGGAGTCCCGGTAATAGTAACTGATTATCCAAAGGACATCAAGGCTTTTTACATGAAGCTGAATGAAGACGGAAAGACTGTCCGTGCCATGGATATACTCTTTCCTTATATAGGAGAAATGATTGGAGGGTCGCAAAGAGAGGAAAATTATGACAAGCTGTATGCCCGGATTAAAGAAATGCACATTCATGAGGAAAGCTTAGGATGGTACCTCGAAACCCGTAAATTTGGAACATTCCCGCACAGTGGATTCGGACTTGGTTTTGAACGCCTGATTTTATTTATCACAGGAATGAGTAATGTAAGGGATGTCATCCCCTTCCCAAGAACTCCCAAAAACGCAGAATTTTAATAAAATGTCATTAAGACAAAATTTAAGTCAAAAGCAACTTCAGAAATTATCTCCTCAGCAGATTCAGCTGATGAAGATGCTGCAATTGCCCACCATTGCCCTTGAACAGCGGATTAAAGAAGAGATGGAAGCCAATCCGGCTCTGGAAGAAGGAGAAGAGGAAGAGGAGGAGGTAAACGACGAGGAAGAGGAAATACTCAATGAAGAAACCGGTGATGAGGATAGTGAAGAGGAGATGCAGGTGGATAAAGATGAATTTACCATGGACGATTACATGGACGAAGAGGAAGGAGAATCCTATAAACTAAAAGTCAATAATACCGGCCCGGATGATGAACGTAAGGAAATTCCTATTACTTCAGGAGTGGGTTTGCAGGAAATGCTGGAGGTTCAGCTTGGGTTAAAAGATCACCTCGATGACCACCAGTACCAAATTGCACTCTATCTGATCGGTAATATGGATGATGAGGGATACCTGCGTCGTGACTTGGTTTCCATCGTTGATGACATTGCCTTTTCCCAGAATGTAATTACAACAGAAAAAGAATTGTTGGATTTGCTGCACGTGATTCAGCAGTTTGATCCCCCCGGAGTTGGGGCGCGTGACCTGCAGGAATGTTTGCTCCTTCAGTTGAAACGGAAAGACCAACATTCTGAAATTGTGCAGTTGGCAGTTAAAGTGGTAGAAACACAAATGGAAGAATTTTCAAAAAAACATTATGAAAAGATTGAAAAGAAGTTAGGAATATCAGATGAGCGGCTGAAAGAAGTCATACATGAAATTCTAAAACTTGATCCCAAACCCGGCAACTCAAACAGTGATACCCAAAAAAACATACAGGAAATCATTCCCGACTTTGTTTTAACAAACAGCGATGGGATGCTCGACCTTTCGCTTAATTCCCGTAATCAGCCGGAGCTGCGAGTCAGCAAAGATTACAAGCAGATGCTGGATGAATATTCCAGTGCCAAAGACAAGCCCAGTAAAGAAGCATCCTCCTTTGTAAAACAAAAAATTGAAAGTGCCAGTTGGTTTATTGATGCCATTAAGCAGCGGGAGAATACCCTTATGTCTACTATGAGGGCTATCATGGAATACCAGTTTGAATATTTTCTGGAAGGGGATGAGATGAAGATGAAACCCATGATACTGAAAGATATTGCCGACCGCACAGGGAATGATATCTCAACAGTCTCCCGGGTTACTAACAGCAAATATGTTCAAACCCAGTTCGGAACCTTCCCCTTAAAATCATTCTTTTCCGAATCCCTTTCCACAGACTCGGGAGAAGAAGTTTCATCCAAGGAAGTAAAGAAGATATTACAGGACAATATTTCTGGGGAGAATAAGAAAAAACCATTGACCGATGATGCCCTGACCAACCTGTTAAAGCAAAAGGGGTACAATATCGCCCGCAGGACTGTAGCTAAATACAGGGAAATGCTGGACATTCCAGTGGCCAGAATGAGGAAAGAACTTTAAAATTCGGGGAAGGAGTCATGGAAATTATTGAGCATGAGCCGGAAATAGAAAAGGGATTCGGTTATTTTCTTGCGACAACTATTTCTTATTTATTTCACCCACTTTTTATTCCCAGCTTCGGTCTTTGGTTAATATTTCATACACACTCCTATATTAACTTTGTTATTCCATCTGATTTACAAAAGGCATTATATATAGTTGTATTTATTGCAACTTTTGTATTCCCGTTTCTCAGTGCATTACTGTTGCTCTCATTAGGCCGAATACGGAGCCTGGAAATGGAAAGCCCTGAGGAGCGAAGGACGCTTTATTTACTCACAGCGATTTACTATCTTCTTGGTTATTACGTATTGGTCTCAAAAGTATCTTTACCCCAGCAGATTAACATTTTGCTATTGGGCGCAAACGCAGTCATATTGCTTACCCTGATTGTTAATTTAGTCTGGAAAATCAGTGCCCATGCAATCGGAATCGGAGGGCTAACCGGCGCCCTGCTTGGCTTCTCCAATCAACTTCATGTAAATGTCCTGCCTGAATTAATTCTGGTTTTTCTCATTGCAGGATTTATAGGATATTCCCGATTACGCCTTAAAGCTCATATCCCTTCCCAGGTCTATGCTGGTTATCTGCTGGGATTTTTTTGTGAGTTTTTGCTTTTTAATGCCTCAACCTGAGGCAAAGGCCAAACTCTGCAGCAGTACCTTTGATAGCGGTGGAGGAATTATTTCCAAACGTACTGCCGGAAACATGCTCCGGGGAATTGGTGGAAGAAAATGTTGTCAGCATAGCAAGAACACCCAATCTCCTCCAGAAATAATGTCTCGCATGCAATCCAAAGCGTAAAATATTGCCATTGGCAAGATATTGATACTTCAGATCACCGGTATAACCATTAATCCCTACAGAAGAAGTGCCAACAGACCCGGTAAATGAAAGATCATTTCTTTTGCTTACGTAAAAATGGTAACTCAGGTTAAGCGTAAATTCTGTTGTAACAGTTTTAATGGTAGTAGCTGAAATGTCTGACCCGTAAAAGGCAACCGGATTAACAAAATAAATGTCCGAGCCGGAAGTGAAACCCATGCCTATACGATTTGTGAGCCCATATTCAATCGTAAATGGATCTCGCGTTCCATTGATGTTTTCCGTTGAGGATGGGTGTGCAGGAAGAGCATCATTGCTTGTTGAGTAGGCCGAGGTAGTTGACCCCTCTGTTACTCCAAGTAAAATGGATCCCTGACGAAAAGCCTGAGCGTATGCAGATAAAACAGTCAGAATAGACACACCAACAATAAGAGTGGAAATAAGGGCAGTTTTTTTCATTTGTAATCGTTCTACGTTAAGCTGAATTTACAAATTAATGTTGTACTAACAAAATTGGAAATAGGTTGCTCAATTTGCTTATTTTTACGCTTCAGAAAAACGAAAATTTATGGTTTTTGAAAATTTGCTTGTTAGTATTGAGGACGGGATTTTGACAATAATGGTTAACCGGCCGGTGAAGCTGAATGCATTGACTGGTTTTACGGTATGGGAGATTGGGAGGGCAATGGAGGAGGCTGTTGCTGATCCGCTTGTAAGAGGTATTATTATTACGGGTGCGGGTTCTAAGGCTTTTGTTGCTGGGGCAGATATTGCCGAGATTGCAGGTTTTTCGTCTGAGCAGGTGAATGCTATGGCGGCGGCTGGTCAGCTTGTTTTTCGTTCTATCGAGGAGAGTTCCAAGCCTGTCATTGCTGCTATTAACGGTTATGCACTTGGCGGGGGTTGTGAGCTTGCCATGGCTTGCCATCTGAGGGTGGCTAGTGAAAATGCACGGTTTGGGCAGCCGGAGGTGAATCTTGGCCTGATTGCCTGTTATGGGGGTACGCAGCGTCTGACACAACTTATTGGAAAGTCTAAGTCTATGGAGTTGCACCTGACTGCTGATCATATTACGGCGGCGCAGGCGCTGGATCTGGGGCTTGTGAATTATATTACCACAGAGGCTGAACTGATGTCAACCTGCAGGAAGCTTATGGGGAAAATAATCAGTAAGGCTCCTGTGGCGCTGGCGGGAGTTATTGCCTGTGTCAATGCTTTCTATACGGAAGGTGCGGATGGATATGAGGCAGAGCGGGTGGAGTTTGACAAGTGTTTTTCTACAAATGATTTTAAAGAAGGGGCGAGTGCTTTTCTGGAGAAGCGCAAACCTGTTTTTTCCGGAAGTTAGATTTTGAGTACCCTAAAGAAATTAGCAGGACAGACCGCCATTTATGGAGTTCCAACCATAGTGGGCAGGCTGTTGAATTATTTGCTGGTTCCGCTTTACACCTATAAGTTTCGTGATCCTAAAGATTTTGGCATTCAGGCGGAGTTTTATGCCTATATCTCTTTTTTGAATGTCATCCTGACCTATGGAATGGAGACGGCTTTGTTTAATTTTTCTGTGCGGGAGAGCAGTAAGGATAAGGTTTACAGTACGGCGCTCATTTCACTGCTTTCTTCCACCCTGTTTTTTTTAGCTGGCGTTTATCTGTTTTCCGGTTCTGTGGCGGAGGCGATTCATTATGCCAATAATCCGAATTTTGTTGTCTGGGCGGCACTTATTTTGGCAACTGATGCGCTGGCCGCCATCCCTTTTGCTAAACTGAGAGAGCAGGGAAGGGCCACCCGGTTTGCTACTTTAAAAGGGGTGAACATCTGTATCAATATTTGCCTGAATCTTTTTTACTTTGGTTTCTGCAAATCGGCTGTCGAAGATCCCGCTTCAGGCGGGCATGACTTTGCCACGCTGTTTTATAATCCAACAATTGGTATAGGCTATATTTTCATTGCCAACCTTATAGCAAACGCTACGGTAATGCTGTTGCTTGTTCCCGAATATTTTATGGTAAAATGGGATTTCGATTTTGCGTTGTGGAAGCGAATGCTGAGGTATGCTTCACCTTTGATTATTGTTGGTTTGGGTGGTATGGTGAATGAGACGTTTGACCGTATTTTATTGAAATATCTGCTTATTCAGCACCATCCGGCGGAGTATGCTATGCGGCAGGTTGGTATTTACGGGGCCTGTTACAAAATTTCCATCCTGATGACTGTGTTTGTCCAGGCTTTCAGGTATGCGGCGGAGCCCTTCTTTTTTTCGAGGTCAAAAGAATCGGATGCCAAAGTCCTTTATGCAAGCGTCATGAGTTATTTTGTTTTGGCCTGTTCCTTTATTTTTCTGGTGACAACAATGAATTTGCCTCTTTTTCAGGTAGTGTTTCTGAGTGATAATTTCCGGTCGGGAATTGGGGTGGTTCCTATCCTGTTGATTGCCAACCTGTGTCTGGGTATTTATTTCAACCTTTCTATCTGGTACAAACTTACCAATAAGACGAGCTACGGAGCCTGGTTAACTATTTTTGGTGCCTGTATCACACTCGGGCTGAATTTTTGGCTGATCCCCAGGATCGGGTATATGGGTTCTGCCTGGGCTACTTTGGTTTGTTATGCTTCTATGGCAATTTTATCCTTTATTATTGGGCATAGATATTACCCGGTTAAGTATGATTTTAAGCGTATTTCAGGTTATGTTACTTTATCCTTAGTTTTGTATCTGATTGGCAGTAATACCTCAATTCATTCAAACAGGTTAATCTTGATTTTTGGTAATATTTTAGTGCTTGTTTTTATTAGTATTGCAGTCTTTTGTGAGAAGGAAAGCATTCGTGGGCTTTTGAAAAGAAACACCCCGGCAAATGGAATTAATTGAACCTAAACGGATGAAAATTAAAATTATAAATAAGTCAAAGTACGAGCTTCCAAAGTATGCAACAACAGCATCTGCTGGCGTTGATTTGCGTGCAAATACTGCGGATCCGCTTGTGCTTGCATCACTTGAACGGGTGCTGGTTCCAACCGGATTGTTTATGGAATTGCCTCTCGGGTATGAGGCTCAGGTGCGTCCCAGAAGTGGTCTTGCTGCCAAGAATGGGGTGAGCATTTTGAATTCTCCCGGTACGATTGATGCTGATTACCGGGGGGAGATTAAGGTAATTATGGTTAATTTGTCTAAGGATGATTTTACGATCAACCCGGGAGAACGTATTGCACAATTGGTGATTGCCAGGCATGAACAGGCAGAATGGCAGGAGGTGAAGGATTTGGAGGTGACAGAACGTGGAGCCGGGGGATTTGGTAGTACAGGTAAATAGCTAAAAAGAAAGAATAATGAAGATAATTATACCAATGGCGGGAATGGGTAAACGTATGCGTCCGCATACCCTTACTGTTCCTAAACCTCTTATTCCTATTGCCGGAAAGCCGATGGTTCAAAGAATAGTGGAGGACATAGCAAAAGTCTGCGATGAGCAGGTGGATGAGGTTGCATTTGTAGTTGGCCATTTTGGCAAGGAGGCGGAACTTAAACTGATCCGATTGGCCGAACAGCTGGGGGCCAAAGGAAGTATCTTTTACCAGGAAGAGGCATTGGGGACGGCTCACGCTATTTTATGTGCAGGTGCTTCGCTGAAGGGAAAGGTTGTAATCGCATTTGCTGACACTTTATTTAAGGCGGACTTTAAGCTTGATTCATCAAAGGAGGGTATTATCTGGGTTCAGAAAGTGGAAGATCCCCGGCCTTTTGGTGTAGTTAAGCTGGATAAAGACAATATAATAACGGATTTTGTTGAAAAACCGCTGGAATTTGTTTCTGATCTGGCTATCATTGGTATTTATTATTTCAGGGACGGAGAATACCTGAAAAAGGAGCTGCAATACCTGATAGACAACAATATCAGGGAGAAGGGTGAATACCAGCTGACGAATGCATTGGAGAACATGAAAAGGAAGGGCACGAAATTTGTACCCGGTAAGGTTACGGAATGGCTTGATTGCGGTAATAAAGACGCAACGGTTTATACTAACCAGCGTATTCTGGAGTTTACTAAAAGCGAAAACGATTTGCTCTCTAAAACATACAGTGCTCAAAACAGCCGGATTATTCAACCTTGTTTTATCGGAGAAAATGTAAAATTGATAAATGCTGTAGTAGGCCCATATGCTTCCATAGGGGATAACACATGTATTGAAAATTCAACCATTAAAAATTGCATCATCCAAACAAACACGAAAATTCTGAATGCAGATATTACCAATTCCATGTTGGGAAATTTTGTGGAGTTTTCAGGTAAAAATGGTGGGAGCAGCGAGGTAAGTATTGGGGATTATTCAACTGTCAAGTAGGTGAGAATGAGAATTTTAAAAATATATAGTTTTGTTTTAATCGTTTTGTTTTTCCCTGCATGTAAAACGGGCAAAAATTCAGGTATCAGTGGGACTTCAGGCTCTTCCAAAGAGACTGGCAGTATTAAAAAGAAAAGCAGCGATTCACAAATTAGTGAATCAACCCGGGGGGAATTCGATAAGTTGTTTTATGATGCCAATAAGGAACAGTTATTGGGGAATATGGAGCTGGCTATGAATTTATTTTCCCAATGTATTAAGTTGGATCCGAACAGTGCAGCATCCCTTTACGAACTTGCTAAGATTTATAATTTCAACGGGAATAAGGAAAAGGCGATCGAACTTAGTGGTAAGGCTGCCAATTTAGATCAAACTAACAGCTGGTATCAGTTGTTATATGCGGATTTGCTTTTTGCAAATAAACAATACCTGCAGGGAACCGAAATTTATCAGCGAATCATTAAAATAAATCCGGGGAAAATAGATATGTATTTCGAGTTGGCAGAGGGCTATGTTTTTGCCAATAAACCAGAAGAGGCGCTCAAAGTATATGACAGGGTGGAGGCATTGATTGGGGTCAACGAAGAAGGAAGTATGCAGAAGGTGAAGGTCTATACTCAATTGAAAAAAACGGATAAGGCTGTAAAGGAATTAAATAAATTAATCGTGTTTAAACCCAAAGAACCAAAGTACCTTGCTATGTTGGGGGAGATATACCAGAATTCTGGTCAAAAGGAGAAAGCGATGCAGACCTATAACGAGCTGCTGAAAATTGACCCGGAAAATCCATACGTCCATCTGGCTCTGGCACATTTTTACTTTGAACAAAAACAGGATGCCAGGGGACTGGATGAATACAAAGCGGCATTCCGGAACCCTAAGCTTGAAATCGATACCAAGATGAAAATTCTGCTCGACTATTATGAGCAATCGGCTACTAAGCCTGCTATGAAGGAGGAGGCGATGAGTTTATGCCAGTTATTGATAGATACGCATCCGGATGAAGCTAAATCATATTCGATTTACGGGGATTTTCTGTTGAGGGATAAAAAGCTGGCGGAGGCCCGTGATGCATTTCGTAAGGCGAATGCACGTGATAAGACCAAGTATGTGATCTGGGACCGGGTGATGATTCTTGATTCGGACTTAAGTGACTTTGACGCTATGTTGTTTGACAGCAAGGAGGTGATTGAACTTTTCCCGGCTGAGCCATTGGGATATTTATTTAATGGCATCGCTAATTTGCAGAAAAAGAAATATCAGGCTTCGGTTGACATCTTAAAGGAAGGGAAGGATTTTGTTGTGGATAACAAACCTTTACTTACCCAGTTTTATGCAAGCCTTGGTGATGCGGAGCATGAGCTGAAAAATTCTGCTGCTTCTGACTCGGCTTATGAGCAGGCCCTCAATCTGGATGCCAGGAATATTACAGTTTTGAATAATTATGCATATTATTTATCGGTTCGAAAGGAAAAACTGCAACATGCAGAAGAGATGTCAAAAATAACGGTGGATCAGGAACCGGGCAATAATTCCTACCTCGATACGTATGGATGGATACTTTACCAGAAAGGTAATTTTGAAGATGCCAAAAAATGGATCAGCAAGGCATTGGATAATGGTGCGGGCAGCAACGGAGTAATTCTCGAGCATTACGGGGATGTCCTTTTTAAATTGGGAAACAGTGATAAAGCGCTTGAATACTGGAATAATGCCAAGCTCAAAGGAGGAAACTCGGAGTTTCTCGAAAAAAAGATAGCAGACAAAAAATTGTACGAGTAGTTCATGAATTTTTCGCATTTCGCACGATTTTTTTTTTCTTGTCTCATTTTAGTTTCTCTCTCCTCCTGTAAACTCAGAAATAAGCTTTATGCCACCCGATCTCTGGTTATCAATAAAAGATCTGCAAAGGAAACAGAGGCTTTACTGAAAAGAAGCGAATTCAGATTTAACTGGATTACTGCCCGCTTTTCTACGGACGCCATTCTTGACAGCTCCCAGATTTCATTCAATGTGAGCCTGCGCGGAAGAAAGGACAGCGTATTGTGGATGTCCATGACGGTTCCTGTAATTGGCCTGGAGGCGGCAAGGGCCATTATTACAAAGGATACGGTTAAATTTATGGATCAGATACATTCCCAGTATTTTATAGGCGATTTTAATTACATAAATAAAATGCTGCATGCTGATCTGGATTTTGAAATGCTGCAGGCCTTGCTGATTGGCAACAGTACTGACTTTTATGAGGAGGATGAAATGCTTCACTCTGCAATAGATGATGGAAGGTATTTATTGAGTACTATTCGGAAACGAAAACTGCACAAAGTGATTGAGCGAAACAAGGAGTATAAGGAGCCTGCTCAGAGTATGTGGCTCGATCCCCAAACGTATAAAATTGTACGGATGATGTTTAATGATTTTAATCAAAACAGAACATTTGATGCCAGCTTTGATAAGTTTGATCATGTGGATTCTACTTTATTCCCGTACCAGATACATTATCATGTTAAAGCCGAAAAAAATATTGATATTAAAATTGAATATTCAAAAGTAGCTATCAATGCGGCCCAGACTTTTCCGTTTAGAATACCTTCAAAATATGAACGCATTGTCTACCGGGAAAAGTAAATACCTCCATCTGGCGCTCAGTTTACTACTGGTTTGCACCTCTGCTATTTTGTTTGCCCAAAAGCAAACAAAATCTGAACTGGAGGAAAAGAAGAAAAAAATTCAGCAGGAGATCGACATGACAAATCAATTGTTAAGTGAAACTAAGCTGAACAAAAAAATTTCCATGAATCTGTTGCTTACGCTGAACAAAAAACTTAGCGCCAGGCAGGAGCTTATCAATGCCATCCGGAGTCAGATTGGCTTGTTAAACCGGGAGGTGGGCGAGACCAATAAGAACATCGAAGACCTGGAAGCCGAACTTAAAAAGCTGAAAGACAATTATGCCAAATTGGTTTACAATGCCTGGAAAAGCAGTGATGGCTATAGCCGGCTGATGTTTATTTTTGCTTCGACCGATTTTAATCAAGCCTATATACGCCTGAAATATTTGCAGCAATACAGCGAATACAGGCATAAGGAAGCGGATCAGATTGTTAAAACGCAGAATGAGCTGAATGCCAAGCTTCATGAACTGGAAACCCGTGAAACAGAGAAGCGGTCCTTATTGGGTTCTGAAGAAACGGAGAGAGAAGCTCTTACAAAGGAAAAATCTGAAAAGGAAGTTGTGCTTATTGATCTGCAAAGCAAGGAAAAACAATTGAAAGCAGACCTTAGTAAAAAGAGAAAGGACGCTGAAAAATTACAACAGGCAATTATGCGTATCATCAAGGAGGAAATTGAAAAAGCAAATGCAGGAAAAACCAAGACTGAGGGTAACAAACTTGTATTGACACCGGAGGCTCAGAAGCTGTCCAACTCTTTTTCAAGTAATCGGGGAAAACTTCCCTGGCCGGTTATCGAGGGTGTTATTATTGACCGTTTTGGCCCTCACCCGCATCCGACTATGGCGGATATAACCATTGACAATCACGGGGTGGACATCGCGACTACTAAAGGTGCTTTGGCGAGAGCTGTATTTGACGGGGAAGTAACTGCAGTCGTTAATTTTCCGGGATCGGGCAAGGCGGTAATTGTGAGACATGGGGAATATCTGAGTGTTTACGCTAACCTCAATGAGGTGTACATAAAAACAGGAGACAAAATAAAAACAAAGCAAAACATCGGAAATATTTTATTGGATGACAATGAAGGGAAAACAGAATTGCATCTGGAAATCTGGAAAGGGCAGACTAAGCTGGATCCTGAGGAGTGGATGTTTAAGAATTAGTATTCGTTTGAATTTGCCTGCTAGAGCTTAGAGAGTTCCTAAAAACAAAACCTCCCCAAAAAGGGAGGTTTTTGTCTTTGAAAAAAGATTAAGAATTCTGATTACTTAGCAGCTGGTGCTGGTGCAGCTTTCTTGTCATCTTTCTTTGCATCTGTTTTCTTTGGATCTGCTTTCTTTGCATCAGTCTTCTTAGCTGGAGCAGCTTCTTTCTTAGCTGGAGCAGCATCTTTCTTAGGAGCTTCCTGTGCATTTACAGTTAACGCTAAAAACGCTACTGCAACGATCATTGTCAATTTTTTCATGTTTTTTGTTTTTTTGTTTGGACACAAATATAATAATTATTTACTTACACGTACATTTCAACATCAATAAATGCGCCTTTTTTGCATTTATTTTCTTCATAAATCCTTCATATTCAAGTTCATCCATTCTTCATGTTTGGAGAAAACGGCTTCAGTTCTTTTGTTATCTTTAAAAAATTGGATTCAATTTTTAAACGGCGCTGATACATGTTTATCGAACACACAACTTCTTCTTTATTCCGCAAGGGTTGTATTGAAGTTATCTGTGGCTCTATGTTTTCAGGTAAGACGGAAGAGTTGATAAGAAGACTTAAGCGTGCGCAGATAGCCGGGCTAAAAGTTGTGATTTTTAAGCCAGCCATTGATAACCGTTATCACAAGGAAAATGTAACTTCCCACAATGCAAATCAGGTTGTGGCTTTTCCTGTCAAGGATTCGCAGGAACTTTTACAAAAGGTGGGGAAAGTGGATGTTATAGGTATTGATGAGGCTCAGTTTTTTGATAAGCAACTCACTAAAGTCTGTTTGAAGCTGGCCCGTAAAGGCATACGGGTTGTTGTAGCCGGACTTGACATGGATTACATGGGTAAACCATTTGGCCCTATACCTTCATTAATGGCACGCGCAGAATATGTTTCTAAATTGCATGCCATCTGTATGCGTTGCGGTGATTTGGCTCTATACTCGCATCGGAAAACGAGTAATAAGGATCTGGTTATGTTGGGTGAAACAGATACTTATGAGGCCTTGTGCAGAAGTTGCTATCATATTAAATCAAAATAAGTTTCAATATTTCTTTTCTTATATTAGAGTTTGATTTAACGAATAACAGTGTTTGTACTAACATATAATTTAAAATTCTGCCTATGAAAAATTTAAAAAAAACTGCATTGATCCTGATTTTTATTTTTAGTTCTGCAGTTTTTTACGCTCAGGCTTTTGGAGACGGGAAAAATATCCTGTCTGTTGGTTTTGGTCTTCCCTCCACACCGAAAATCCAGGATGAATATAATCAGTACAGCGATAAATCTGCTTATGTCTATCATAATTTTGGTACCGTTGTCCTTAAATATGAACGATGCGCATCGAAAAAATCTCGGGTTCCAGGTCATATTGAATCATGGCATCATACCCCTGCTCCTCTGGATTCATGACCATAATAGGTAAAGTAATTCCTGCTTTCCTCAGTTCAACACCTTCATCTGCATAGGCTACAGCGAGGTAATCAACCCTGTGAAACTGAAGAACATTCGCAATCTCGTAGCTTCCGCTCCCATAAGAGGAAGCTTTCACCATGGCCATCAGCTTTACCCCGGGCCTTAACCGGGAATGAAAATAATTCAGATTGTGAACGACCGCATTCAGGTCAACTTCCATAACCGTTTCGTGTGCTTTTTGCTGCAATACCTTGGTAATTTTCTCGAAACCAAAAGACCGTGCACCCTTTATCAAAATAGCCTCGTTATGAAAACCGGGATTATGATACTGATTTAAAAACGCTTCTGTGCTTTCGTAAAAACTCTTGGGCTGGGTAAATAATTTTTCCTGTCTCCGAATCGCCGCTCCAATACCAATTAACCGGGTTATCCCTTTAGCTGCAAGAAGCTGCGCCAACTCCTCATATAAGGCTCCCTCATTCTTCCCACTTTGCAGAATATCAGAAAGTATAATCGTTTTATTTGCAAACTGCTTCTGCTGATTCAAAAAATCCAATGCGATCGTCAAAGAACCGAGGTCAGAATTATAGGAATCATTAATAATCAAACAGTTGTTCATTCCTTCCTTCATTTCCAGACGCATAGCAACCGGGCTCAGCTGAAGCATACGACGTTGGATTACCTGGTTTTCGTAACCCAGCTGCAGCATCAGTACCCAGCAATGGATTGCATTT
>JABDEY010000037.1 GCA_013286805.1 Bacteroidota bacterium
CAGAAATTCTGGCTGAAATACAGACAACCTGAGATAGAGGGGTTTTAGGAAGAACCAATACTTATCCGAAGCTTTTCGGTCGTAATCAGGACAATATTATTCGCTTCGCTTTCTTTATTTTAAAGGAGCTTATGATTTCGCATATGCAGGCTCAAATTGCCATTGGCAATTTGCCCTGTGATTCAATACGTCTGGTCGAATTCAACAGGAAGAAAAACCTCATCATACTTCTCTTTTATTTTTGTTATCAGTAAAGGCAAATCACCTTTCACATATTTTGATTTCCCCCCGATACCTATTTTGCTGAATGTTTGTAAGTTGAGCCCTTTTTTTAACTGGCCCATTAAACCTTCATCAAATAAGACCACGGACCCTTTATTCATTATCAATATCATGTCCCGGGGATTCAATGAATAAAACGATTTTAATAAATCTGATTTATCATTTCCGGTTGCAATAACAATATCCGCATCCATCTTTTCCCGAAGAATGCCGGTATTATTTAGGTTCCATACCGAAGCAGGTGTGCAGGTAACAGATTCAAGTAATTCCAGGTCAGATAAGGTGCGAAGGTTTCTTGCCATTCTCAGTTGTTCCCACAAATTCCAACCAGCGGTTAAAGTTGAATCGGTCCCAAAAATTAGTTGCGTTTTTTGTTTCAGATCGCGAATGTCGGCAGTAGCGTTAAGCAAAAAGAAATTAGAATCCGGGCACCATACCAGGGCCTTGAATTTCTCTGCCTGTTCCTTTTGCATGGCTACTCCATGAATGGCAATTAACTCTCTCTTTAAAAGGTTCCACTCCAGTAATTTTGTGATTTCCAGGAAGGAGGCCTTATCTGTACCTTCTCCGATATGTATGGCAAAAGTTTTCTTTGAAGCAAAAGGAGAATTTAACTTCCCTTTCCAATATTTTTCCTGACGGACAGAGTGGAGTGAGCGGCAATTTTGATAAATTGTTATCAATGGATCATTGATGGTTAGAGATTTACCATGTTGCACAACAGTGGTTACACCATTGAGGAGGTTTTTATACATTCCCCATTGCACTCTGAGATTTTCGGGAACAGACAATACTTTGTCTATGATCGTTTTATTTTGCCTATGGATGTCATTACCCCATTCAACATAGTTGTTGTAAATCCTGTTTCCGAGTTTTGGAAAAAGATTAAACTCAAGATGATCGTGAGAGTTAATAAGGCCAGGGAATGCAAGGCAATTGGTCAGGTCAAGGTGGATATACTGAAACCTGTCCTCGGTTGGTATAAAGTGATCGAGGTCTAAATTGTTTGAAGTGGAGTTTGAAATACACTCAATTTTCTCACCCCTGATTTTAATACTGGAATTAGCACCAGCCGGGTTGCTTCCGTCAAGGGCATTTGGCTGTACAATATGCAAGTTATTTAAGGAGAAATTCATCTTTTTCTAAAATGCAATCCGTATAAAACAAGTGAGTGGTGTGCGTCTTTGTAGTGTTGCATAATCTTTAGTTTTTCAAAAAAATGCTGCACCTCAGAATCTATTCTGCTTTCATAGAAACCGATTTCTTTCCAATCCATTTTTTCAGCCAGTTTTTTTACTTTATCTAAAGGATGTATAAAAGATTGAACTGCGATCCATTTTCCATTATTTTGAAAGGTACGGGCAGCTCCTTTCTTCAGAGCCTCCGGATGAAAATCAGTGATAACAACCTCGCCATTTTCCTTTAGAATTCTGTTCCATTCAGTAAATACTTCTTCCAGTTTCTCTATATGACCAATAGCCAGTGTAGAGACAATCCTGCCACAAGACCCATCTTTAGAATAGTTTAAAATACTTCCTTTCAAGAGATGCGCTACTGCACCGGTATTTTTTTTCTTAAGTATGGCGAGCATTTCCTCTGAAATATCGTAACCAATAAGTTCGGAAGGTTTTTTAGCCAGTATTTTTTCCCAGTGCCTTCCGGTTCCACAACCAATATCAACCACGACCTGACTTTCAAACACTGAAGCATTCAGCATTTTGTTAAAAAGAAGGTCGTCGAGGTACAGGATGACATTATCAGGCTGCCTGTCATAGGAGGATGCCCATAGATTATAGGCAGATTCAGGGTCCAGATTTATTTTGCTCCGTTTTGCTTTGCCTGTTCTCAAAACCATGATCGTTAAATTACCTAAAAGTTTCAGGTGGCCAGTATTGCCTTTTGCCACATTGACCAGGGCATTTCCGATCAGGGACCAGACCAGAAAGATTCTGTTTACAATAGTGAATCTTTTGTTTTGTCTCATGAAGCCCTGCAAAGCATTCACTCTTTTAATAAAAGCTTCTGTCACAGGCGGGCGGTTAGTGTCTGTTTTGTGGTGGTAGACAGGTGTATCCATTAATACATGGATAGCGGGAAATTCAGGAAAATGAAGCGCAACACCATAATGTTCCCCGATGCCATTGCTGTCCAACCCCTCGTCAAAGGGGCTGGCAAGCAGCCATTCTTTGTTGATAATACAAGCCCCAAGGCTGTAAAAAGCTGTTTTGAAAAAAGGGGTTTCAAAATGAGTAATCAGGGGCCAGCCGGCAAGGGAGTATGTGTTTTTCCTTTTCCGGTAAAAGTTCCGAACAAGCCGAAAAAACACCTTGCCCCAGAAACCTTTTTTTATTTTTTCAATGTTGCACCATATTCCCTGTTGGAACAGAAACTTCCAGAACAGGGAGCCGATAGACTTTATCGGAAAATCATACGACCATTGACCCTTCTCGTTTTTTTCAAGCCATAGCCCGCTTACCACATTAACATCCGAATTGGTTTTTAAAAAGGTTCTGATCTTTAAAATATAGTCTTCCGGAAATTCAAGGTCATCGTCACATAGAAAGATTCGGGTTCCGGTGGCATTTTGTACACCCAGGTTACGCTGGGCACAAACAGAAGGCTGAGTATGTATGTACCTGATACCAAGTGTGGGAAATTTATTGACATAGTCGTTTTCCTCTGCGCTGATTGTACTGGCATCAACAATAATCACTTCATCCGGTAAATCCAGTTGTGCGGCCAATGACTTAAGTGTACGGGCAAGGCTTTCCGGGCGATTGCAGGTAGGAATAACAACACTGATAATCATTTCCGGACTATTTGTATTCATACAATATCCAGTCGTTTATCGCTACATCTGTTTTCTTAAGCGCATAGTTGGCCCTGATAAATTTCCAGTTTTCCATTAAAAGCCGGCCTTGCCATCTTTCCTGCAATTCTTTTTCGTCGACCAATATCAGTGAGTTACCTGGAATGCTTGTTATTTTTCCGATTCCTAAGTCAATAATTTTGTTTTTGATGCCGTAGGTTCTCAATGCTCCGTTGATTCCGTAAGTGTAAATAGTCTTGTCAGGTGTATATTTCCCAACCCTTTCACAAAGTATCCTGTCACTTTTGCTTAAATTATTTATGCCTCGCAGGGCAAACACAAAAAATGTCAGCTGAATAATTCCGATACAGCCATAGACAACAATTCGCTTTGAGCGGGCTTTAAAATAGGTTCCCATTATTTTTCGGAAAGGCTTGTAATATAAAATTAAAAGTAAAGGGAAGGCCAGCGTCACCAGCCTTGTATTTTGGTAAGGCAGGCCCATTAGGAATAGCAGGTAAAAAGCTAATGAGAAATTGATCACAAGAACAAAATAATGCATGGGGGAAGAGGAAACAATAATAAATGGCAGAAACAGAATTCCCAAAAAGCAAAACCCCGGTTGAAAGAAAAATAAAGCTTCATAAATCAGGTTTATATACCTGTAACTTTCGGCCCCATCCCCGGAGTTAAATTCAGAAAGAAAAAAATTCTTTACAGACCATCTTTGCAACAGGGGATGACTGAATGTGTTAGGAAACAGATCATGCCGAATGTATTTCATACAAAAAAGCAAAGCGGATGTGAATACTAAAACTCCGATCATTGCCAGTAATTTATTTAAAATTCCAGGAAATTTTTGAAATCCGTTTTGAGGAACTTCATTGCGACTCAAAAAATAAAAAAGAAGATAAAGCAGAGGAATCAATAAAACCAAAGCTGCAGAATAGTGAGTAAAAACAGCCAATGATGAAAATGCAGCAGCAAGAAAAAAATACCTGTTTTTTGAACAGAGCCTGTATTTAATAATATAAAAGACAGCGCCTGTGTAAAAGAAAATAGAAAGCATATCTGACATAGAAGATAAAGCCAGCCTTAAAAAATAAGGAGAAAGAAAGCCAAAAAGAAACAAGTACACAGGGAGCACCTCTGAATGGTCTGGTGAGTGCTCCGTCATTTTAATGATAAGGTACAGGTAAATTAATGTGCCCAGAAAGGTAATTATCGAAACAAGCTGCAGCGACAATAAAGGATTAAAAACGAAAGATAACAAAGCACCTGAAAGAGGATATAAAATGGGCCAGAAAAAGGAACCGGGAGCAGCACCTGTTGAAAAAAAATCTCTGAGGCCTAAGGAATACCTTGCGTATTCATAACTATCAGCGCCATATTGACCGTTGAAACCGGAAATTTTAACGATTAGCAGCAAGGAAACAAATCCAGCTGTTATAATCAGAAAGCGCTTTATTAAACGCTTGTATTTCATACCTGGCCGCAGTAAATTTCAAATGAGCATACAATATACATAAATCTGTCAAGAATCAGTATACTTGCAGGATGCAGAAAAGACCTGATACACTTGTGCTGCTCACTCCGGGATTTGCAAAAGACGAATCAGATACCACCTGCCTTACCTTTTTGCAGGACTTTGTGACAGCTTTCACGCATTTGTATCCCATGGTGAAACTGAGCATTATCGCATTTCAATATCCCTTTAAGAGAGGCTATTATACATGGAATGGTGTAAGGATATACAGTGCCGCAGGGAAAAGTAACAGATTTCCCTTCCGGTTTATTACGTGGATAAGAGTTTTCAATAAACTATTGGTGATTCAGCGACATTCAACTATAATTGCCGTACAAAGCTTCTGGCTCACGGAATGTGCGCTGATAGGGCAATGGTTCAGGAAACTCACCGGCATCAATCATGTGTCCTATGCAATAGGGCAAGATTCTAAAAAAGAAAATAAATACCTGAAGCATTTGAATTTTGAACAAATGAAGACAGTAGCTATGTCTGAGACCATCGTCCGAAACCTGTATGATGCAACAGGATATAAGGCAGAAAAAGTAATACCGATAGGAATTGATACGGATAAGTTTTCTGGTGGAGTACTTGAGAAGGAGACTGATGTATTAGGGGTGGGTTCTCTTACTCCACTGAAAAATTACGATTTATTTGTTGAGGTTGTCCGGGAACTTAAAAATTATTTTCCTGAAATTAAATCTATGATTGCAGGAGAAGGGCCCGAGAAGGAACTGCTTGAAGAGAAAGTCAGAAAAATAAATTTGCAGAGCAGTGTAAAATTGTTGGGTTCAATAGCGCATACGGAAGTCATAGAACGAATGAAAAAAAGCAGAATTTTCCTGCATACATCCTCGTCCGAAGGGCAGTCCACGGTGATGATGGAAGCACTTGCGGCAGGTCTCACAGTTGTTTGTTTTGATGTTGGCAGGTATCCGGACGATACCAAAGTGCTTGTATGCCACAGTAAGGAAGAGATGGTAATGAAGATCCGGGAATTATTGAATGGCAACGATCTGAATTCCGAACCCCTTGTTCTTCATAAGATGGATGAAACGGTTAAGACGTTTGCGAAGATATATGACATCTGTTAAAAACAGGACATCCATTAAAAAAAGGATTGCTGTCATAGCAGCTAATACCGCAAACAATATTGCATTGCCGGTTTACAGTCTGCTGTTTTCGTTAATTGTAATACGATTTTGTTCGGATATGCTTTGGGGACAGTTTGTATCCGTATTGCTGGGAGTTAACCTGGGAGCGCATTTCCTGACTTGGGGAAACAAAGAATACCTCCTTCGCTCTTTTAGCCTTCACCCGGCACAGGCAGAAAGTAAATGGAGGCAAAATATTTTCACAAGAGCCTTGCTGTTGGTCCTGGTTCCGTTGATCTGGGTTGTATCTCCGGTTGGCATGAAGGTATTCCTGATTATTGCCTTTTGGATTGTGGCAAAATTTATTTACCAAAGCTATGAGGTAATTATCGTTTACAAAAACAAATTTACTACCACTCTGGTGCTTGAAAGTATGGGAATATTGGTTGTCTCGGCCATCATCCTGACAGATCCCACTATACGTTTGGCCAGGCTCTTGTGTGTGGCGGCAGGAGCAGATGCAATCAAATCGCTCCTGGTTGCTTTCTGCTTTCGCAGGCTGTTTTCATTGAAAATGAAAGGAATAACACTGGACTTCAAAATATTCACACAGGCTTTCCCTTTTTTCTTGCTTGGATTTACCGGTTTGTTACAATCACGGATGGATCAACTTGTGGTTAATTTTTACCTGCCGGGAAAGGAAATTGCCCGGTATCAGGTATATGTTAATTTTTTATTGTACCTGCAGGCAGGGTCTGGTTTTCTATTGATACCATTTGTAAAAAATATCTACCGACTGCCTTTTAAAACCATTAAAAGAATATCCTTAAGACTATTCGCGGCCTCAGTCCTTCTGGTTCCAATGGGAATGGGAGTAGTTTATAGTATCGTTACCTTCCTTTATAAACTGAATGTCAGTTTTCCGCAGTTGATTATCGGAGGGCTGTTTGCCCTCCCCATTTTCTATTACTCTCCCCTGATCTATTTCCTGTTTAAACAGGGCAGACAATATGAAGTCATCATTATTATTGTTTCCGGAATTGCTATAAATCTGGTTGCGGCCTTGTTTTTGATTCCTGTATATGGTATTACAGGACCATTGCTGGGTGCCATGCTGAGTCAATGGATGATGATGTCGCTTTTTTACTATAGAACAAATTATTCCGACCCAGGTAAGGGTCAAAGTGCAGTATATTAAATTTTTCCTATACGAAAAAAGCTATATATTTGGGAGGACTAAAACGTCTCCCTGATGAATAAATTGATTATTCTTGTTAGCCTTAGCGCTGTTTTTATTGTTTCCTGTGTCAAGGATCGTGGTGAGGTTATAACCACGGGGATTACAACAGATGCAAAGTTATTTGCTTTTATGAACGCCCAGAGGTTTACTTATTATAAGTCGGACAGTATAAATAAGATTGCGAGTATCAGTAATTTTCATAACGGTAATTATTTTTTGAAGTTCAACCCCAAGGCTCAATCTGCCCTGGTTGGGACGCCCGGGAAGTTGCCGGCGGGAGGTACTTTCCCGGATTCATCTTTATTGGTAAAGGCGCTGTACAATCCCGGAGGAACTAGCCCTTATTTGTATGCTATTATGTTAAAAAATTCAAAATCACCTTATGCGAACAGTGGCTGGATGTGGGCCATTTTTAATGCCGACGGAAGTGTTGTAAACAGTATTACTCAGAGTGGAAGCAACTGTGTAGGTTGCCATACTGGTGGTAGCGATAATGTATTAACTTTTGCTGCGCATCCTTAAGAGGATTTTAAAGATTAAATACCCTGGATATATTAAATCCAAACTTCATTCCTCCTTTTGACCAGCTGTCGGTGGTATTAGCCAGAAAGTAGTTCTCAATGATTCCGGACGCGTTGGTGAAATTCAGGTGAAAAACGTGTCCACCTGTTTCTATTTCAATTCCAACAGCCAAAGGATCATAATAAGGTGTTATCGGGTTGTTGGTTCTGAAATCGGAAAATACATGGAAATAATCCACCAATATAGCCATACGCTTGCTAACTTTCATGCGTAATGCCCCGCCCAGGGCAAGCATGTCATTTTGGTCCTCAGCATTGTTGTTGGGGTTGGTAAGGGCCTTTACATAGTTACGGTGGAAATAAGTTGGAAGTATTTCAAGGGAAAAAGAACGACTGAACTTACGTGCGATGATAATCTGTGTGACATAGGACAAGCGATCTGAAAATTTATAGGTGCTATCCGTTGTTCCTGAATAGAGTGAGGACTGCACCTCGGGAGTCAATGCAGCATTCCCATAAAGAGTAGCGGATACAGGGGAATGGTTGTCTGTGGTCTGATCAAGAAATCTCCATTTGATTGTGCCATCGATATTTTCATTCAGCTTGCTGCGTCCAACACCAATCATAAGGTTATCCGTGATGCCATAATCAAATGAAATGCGATAATCTGAAATATTGTCCAATCCATACAGGTCGTGGGCACTTCCTCCGCCTTCTGTACCGATGTCTCCAAAACGGTGAGTGATACGGAAATCAAGGGTGTGTTTTTTAACAGTCTCCGTTGACTGGGCATTGATAACTTTGGTTGTTTTAAATGTGGCAAAAACCTTTTCTTTTGTGGCGGGTTTTGCTGAATCAAGCATGCTTAACAAATCCTGTTGACCATATGAAGATATACATACGCAGGAAAAAAGGAGGAGGAAACAGTTCTTCATCAGAGATTTGAATTATTTTTTATAAGGCTCTAAGGTAGCATTCATTTTAACTTCTACATCTTCCGCAATGTTTTTAACAACAAGGCTTGGAATTTTAATGTTGTAATCTGCCACATGAAGGTTGAATTTAGTATCAAGCAATACTTGTCCACCTTTTACGGTTACGGTGCCCTCAAGGTTTTTGTCTTTTTCGACCCCATGTATTGTTATTTTACCGGTAACGGTCACCTTCGTCACTCCATCTATGGTATAATCCACCTTCTCGTTTATCTTGCCTCTGTAAAAAGCATAGGCGTAGTCAACTTTAACGCCATTGACTTCCGTTGGCTTTTTATCGCTTTCCAGGTAATTTTCATTGAAATGTTCCTGCATCAGAGGTTTTGGGAAAACAAAACCCTGAATCGAAATTCTCACTTGAATATCTCCTGTGCCGGCATTTAAAATAGGCTTAGCTGCTTTGTTCAGGGCCTGAATATTTTCCACCGGGGTCGCGGAGAAAAAGCTGATTTCGCAGTCTTTCGCCATATAAATTTGTGCATTCATACTGGCTGCAAGGGCTGCCAAAGGAATAAAAGCAAGAAGTTTGCGGAAAATTGAGGTGTCTTTCATGGTTTTGTTTTATTTTAAAAGGGCAAGCCCACTGTTTGTCCGGTGGGCCTGCCTTTGGTGTACTTATGCTTATTGTTTAATAAACTTTACTACCTGATTGGATTCATTTGTTGTTACTCTTACAAAATAAACACCTGATGGCAAAGAAGTAATATTTAAGGAAACTATTTTGTCAGAAGTGATCTCCGTGGGCATAGCTATCAGTTCTTTGCCGGCTATATCAAAAACCCTCACATCCGCTTGTAATGCTGAGGCTCCCATATCGAACTTCAGATTTAACAATGTACTGGCAGGATTAGGATAGGCCTCTCCTTTAACCGAAGCACTCAGGTTCTCTATTCCATTTGTGTTCTTAACATCTACTGTAAATGTGACAGAAACACTGCATCCTGCTGCAGTACCCGTTACTGTATAGGTTGTTTTCTTAGTCGGCATGACGATTGCTGTATCCTTTGTACTACTTGTGCTCCAAACATAGGAGGTAGAAGTACCGCTTGCAGTGAGTGTGTCTTTTACCCCAGTCTTGACTAAGGTGTCACCCGTGATGACAACTGTAGGACCATTGATATTAACCCTGATACTATCCGTTGCTGTGCAACCGGCGGCATCTATCAAGGTCATTGTCCATAATTTGTTGCTACCTGGCTTAGTTGCAGTTACAGTATTTGTATCACCCGTGCTTGTCACAACACCGGAAGGTTTCCAGGTATAATGTACACTGTTAACCGGGGATCCAATATCACCGGAAAGGTTTCCAATGAGCGTATCGGCAATATTTGCACAAAATGTGGTGTGTTTGGCAGATAGAATACCAGTAGTCTGAGGACCATTGATATTAACTCTGATACTGTCAGTGCCTGTGCAACCGGCAGCATCAATTAATGTCATAGTCCATAATTTATTGGCACCTGGTTTAGCTGCAGTTACCGTATTTGTATCACCTGTTACAGTAACAACCCCTGATGGTTTCCAGGTATAATGCACGCTGTTAACCGGAGAGCCAAGATCACCGGAAAGATTTCCAATGAGTGTGTCCGCAATTCCTGCACAAAATGTAGTGTGTTTTGCTGACAGGATACCAGTAGTCTGAGGGCCATTTATGTTGACTCTGATACTGTCAGTGGCGGTACATCCAGCCGCATCAATCAATGTCATGGTCCATAATTTATTGGCGCCTGGTTTAGCTGCAGTTACTGTGTTTGTATCACCTGTTACGGTAACAACCCCTGATGGTTTCCAGGTATAATGCACACTGTTAACCGGAGAGCCAAGATCACCGGAAAGATTTCCAATGAGTGTATCGGCAATACCCGCACAAAACGTAGTGTGCTTTGCTGACAGGATACCAGTAGTCTGAGGGCCATTGATATTAACTCTGATACTGTCAGTGGCGGTGCATCCAGCCGCATCAATCAATGTCATGGTCCATAGTTTATTGGCACCTGGTTTAGCTGCAGTTACCGTGTTTGTATCACCTGTTACAGTAATAACCCCTGATGGTTTCCAGGTGTAATGTACACTGCTAACAGGAGAGCCAAGATCACCGGAAAGGTTTCCAATAAGTGTATCAGCAATACCTGCACAAAATGTAGTGTGTTTGGCGGAAAGGATGCCAGTTGTCTGAGGACCGTTTACGTTTACTCTGATACTGTCAATTCCTATACAACCTGCCGCATCAATCAATGTCATTTTCCATAATTTATTGCTGCCAGGTTTGGACGGAGTAAATATATTGGTGTCACCCGTTACTGAAACAATGCCAGTAGGAGACCATGTGTAATGTACACTACTGACAGCAGATCCTAAATCGCCGGAAAGATTTCCGAATAATGTATCGGCTGTTCCCGCACACATGGTAAGTAGTTTTGCGGAAAGGATTCCAGTAGTCTGAGGACCGTTTACGTTGACTCTGATGCTGTCAATTAAAACGCAACCGTTACCATCTGTCATGGTGGCTTTCCATAATTTATTTGAACCTGGTTTGGAAGGAGTAAATATGTTGGTATCCGCTGTTAGGGTAACTTTTGATGGATTATTTACCGGGGACCAGGCGTATATTATACTGCTCAGGTTCGTGTTTGTTCCCAGGACCGCTGTAATTGGTTGGGCAATAAGGGTATCTGCAATACCTGCACACAGGACTGAATGTTTTGCTGTCAGCGCACCAAGGGTTCCGGTTGTAACCATACCATTAACGTTCACGCGTATGCTGTCAATTGCTGTACAACCAGCAGCATCAATCAGGGTCATGGTCCATAATTTATTGCTTCCTGGTTTACCAGGCGTGAAGGTATTTGTATCACCCGTTACTGAAACAATGCCAGTAGGAGACCAGGTATAATGAACACTGCTGACCAGAGAACCAAGATCACCGGAAAGATTTCCAACAAGCGTATCGGGAGTTCCTGCACACATTGTAAGGTGCTTGGCGGATAGAACTCCCGTCGTTTGAGGACCGTTTACGTTGACTCGGATACTGTCAATTAATACGCAACCGTTGCCATCTGTCATAGTGGCTTTCCACAATTTATTACTGCCTGGTTTTGAAGGTGTAAATATGTTTGTATCAGCTGTTACTGTGACTCTGGAGGGATTATTTACAGGGGACCATCCGTATGTTATACTGCTAAGACTCGTGTTTGTTCCAAGGACGGCTGTAATTGGCTGGGCAATAAGGGTATCTGCAATACCTGCACACAGGACTGAATGTTTTGCTGTCAGCGCACCAAGGGTTCCGGTTGTAACCATACCATTTACATTGACCCGGATACTGTCTGTTGCCTGACAACCCTGTGCATCTGTAACCAAAACTTTCCATAATTTGTTTAATCCGGGTTTAGATGGAGTGAATGTATTGGTGTCGCCTGTTTTTGAAACTACTCCGGCTGGTGACCATGCATATGTGAATGGTCCGGTAGGGTCACCTGCGTCGGTAACAACTGCATTAAGTGTATCGGCTGTGCCTGCACACATTGACGTGTGCTTAATAGAAAGTGTGGATGTCAGGGTGTTAGTTATGGCGGTGACTGTAATATTCACCGCAGTTAATGCATCATTGGCAGAATTCAAATCACCAGCTACACTGGTAGCTGCATTGAAAGTAGAAGTTCCACTGGCACTCATAATGGTATTAGGACTTACTGTGACGTTCATGCTTGCTCCGGCGGCTAAAGTCCCGGTTGTCAGCGTAGTGTTGACTGTATTGGCATTTGCACCAGTAATCGTGATTGAAATCGGACAATTGGTAGTCGCAAAGTTTATTGGAACCACATCAAAATTCTTAACGGTAACTATAATCGCCTGACTGCTAATGTTACACATTGGGCTGACAGGGCTTAACAATGCTGTAACTCCCATGTCCTGTGCCATTGCGCCAAAGCAGGTCATCACTGACAATATTGCAATCGCTTTGAATTTCGTAATTGTCTTATTCATTTTGGATTATTTTGGATTATTTTGGATTGTTTTGGATTGTTTTAGATTTGAAGGTTTAAGGATTATAGATTTTTGACACCTTGCATAAGTGTTGCGAAAATAAACATTTTTTCGAATAAACAGGATGTTAATCATATAAAAGGGACAGAATTTATCGTATAAAAAAATAAAATTACCGTGTGGAAATAGTCTTTAAGTTATTTTTATCCCGATTATACAAACATCGTCTATCTGCTCAAGATGACCCTTCCAGCTTTGAAAACTTTCATTGAGCATTTCCTTTTGTTTGACAAGCGTTTCTGAATTGGCGCTCAAAATTAATCTTTCGAGCTGTTTATACAGATACTTTTTCCCTTTTGGCCCTCCAAACTGATCAGCAAAACCATCCGTGTAGAGATAAACGGTATCCCCTTTCTGTAAGTCGAATAAGTGGTTTGTAAAGGGTTTTTGTTCCGGAAAATAGCCGATAGGCTGTTTGTCAGCCTTGTATTCTATTACTTTTCCTTCGCGGATGATCCATAAAGGGTTATTCGCGCCTGCCCATTCACTGTGCAGGGTTTTTAAGTTAATTGAGATAAGTGAAATGTCCATTCCATCCTGACTTGATCCTGATTTACCTGTTTGCCCAAGTTCAGTAATAATACGGTGGCGCAATTCATTTAAAATGGCAGCAGGTGAAACATCCTTGTTGGCAGAATTTATTTCATTTAAAAATGCCATTCCCAGCATGCTCATCATTGCTCCGGGTACGCCATGCCCTGTGCAATCCGCAGCTGCAATAGACCAGGTGTCTTTTTGCTGGGCTGCCCAGTAAAAATCTCCGGCAACTACATCCTTTGGGAGGTACAGAATAAAATGCTCCGGCAGATGCTCACTGATATGTTCTTCTTCTTTCAATAAGGCTTGCTGGATTCGTTTTGCATAATGTATGGAATCCAGAATTTCTTTTTGCTTTTCTTCCACGGCATGGCTTTTCTCTTCTATGACTTTCTTCTGCTTTACAATTTCGGAAGTGCGTTCATTTACTTTATGTTCCAGCAAAAGATTTTCTTTCTGGAGGGCTTTTAATCTGTATTGAATAAAAAAAACTATTCCCGATCCCAGTACTGCAATCAGGATGAGCCAAAACCACCAATGGTACCATATCGGTGCAGAAATGGAGAATTTGTAATCTGCAGGTTCACCCCAAACGCCCTCATCGTTGCATGCTTCTGCCCTAAATGTATATTCGCCCGGGGGGATATTGTTATAAGAGGCCAGCCGGCTTTCCGTGCTGAGTTGCCAGTCTTTCTCAAGCCCATCTAATTTGTAACGATACCTTATTTTGTCAGGTGCTTTCAGCCATGTAGCTGCGTATTCAAATACCAGATTATTTTGTTTATAAGAAAAATCCCTCGCTGAATCAATCCGGTAATTAGTGTATTGGATATTGATTCCGGTAAGATAGGCGGAGGGAGAAATACTGTCTGAGGCAACGGAATAAGCCCGGAACTTGATAATGCCCTTGTTTGTTCCAAACCAGGTTGTGCCGGAAGCGTCATTGTAAAAGCCATTCAGATTTGGTTCCAGGTCACTTTCCGATAAGTCATAATAGGAGATTGCGGGTTTCCTGCCTTCGTCTATTACATCAATTCCTTTATTATGCACGAGGACAATTTTATTCCTTACTGAAGTGAGGATGGGAGGAAGAGGATCCCTCAGCCCATTTTTAGCAGTAAAAAACGAAACAGTTGTTCCATCAAATTTTCCAACTCCTTCATCAGATGTAACGAACCAGATATTTCCTTTGTTATCTTCCGTGATTGAATATGCGGTTTTGCTGTTCAGCTTCCATTTGTCCTTTTGACTGATGAAATTTCCTCCTTCGTATAATTCAACCGCTCCTCCGTCAACCGCTGCCCATATCCTTTTTTTGGAATCCATATATATCTGGTAAACATAATTACTTATAAGCCCCTTACTTTCCCCAAAATTTTTTATTTCTTTTGTTTTCAGGTTTATCTTTGAAACGCCACCTCCAAGTGTTGAAACCCAGACGAAACCGTCTTTGTCAGGGCACATGGATGAAATACTTTCGTTGGCAAGGCCACTTTTAGAATTGATGTATTCCAATTTGCCGGTTTGGGGATCGAGCACAGCAATGCCCATTCCATAGGTTCCAAGCCAGATTGTATTCGGATCGGGCCGAATCATACAAACTACCTGAACCCCTTTGGTTGCAATGTCCTGCATGAGGTTCTTAATTTTATAATCACCTATTGCGTCTTTAAGAATTTCGGATAAACCTTTATCGGACCAGGCCCATACTGTTTCATCCCGATCCACGAGAACAGTCATAATTTTATCAGATGGCATTCCTGTAAGGGCTGAATTCAGAATCGTATGGCGCTGATGGTATAACAGAGAAATTCCTAAATTACACCCAACCCATAAATCCTGTTCCTTGTCAATAAATAACCTGCTGATGGAGTTACTTAACAGTCCTTTTTTTGTGTCGATCAGGTTCAATTTTCTTCCGTCAATACTCAGTACGCCCTTTTTTTCGGTGGCAATGAGTATTGAACTGTCCGGCCGGCCTATTACATCTGTAATCGCTCCCAGGGTCCATGAACCAAGAAAAGGTGTTTTTGCGAGTGCTTCTTTCTTTAAATTGTAAAAGCAAAGCCCGGAATCCTGCATGGCGATGAGCATATCTGATTGTCCGTCAAATTTCACCACGCGGACGATGTTATCTGGCAGTCCTGTTTTTGTTGTGATGTAGGTGAATCTTTTTGAACTGTCCCTGCTTTCCAGATCCAACCTGGTGATTCCTCCATCTGTACCCAGCCAAAGTGATTTTTTACCATCGAAGGCCATGGAATAAATCAGGTCATCGCTCAGGCCATTCTCTGTGCTGTATTTTTTAAGTGTTTTGCCATTGTATTCCAATAAGCCGGAACCATAAGTTCCAATGAACAGCATTTTGTTTTTATCTTCATAGAAAGAAGTGATGGCTTTGTCCGGACTATTGGGGAAAACCGGAAATGAATCAATGCTGTTATTTAACAGGGTTGATATGCGGCCATTTTTATGGCCTATCCAAAGTTTACCCGTTGAATCGAAATAGAGTGAACTTATTTCATTGCTGCACAAACCATCTTCTTTTTTAAAGAGGACGGCCGTTTTTCCGTTAAACTTTGAAAGTCCTTCTTTACTGCCCAAAAACAGGAGACCTTCTTTACTTTGAGCAATGCAGGTAATGGGAATGTCTTTTTTTCCGGAAATCGCAGAGAAATTTTTGATCTGCTGTGCGGAAAGGCTTTGGCTAATAAAAATTAAAGAAGCGACCAATAGTCTATTGATCCTGATCATTCCTTATTTTTTTGGTGACAATGAAGCCTTCACGTCCACACTGATCACCTGAGCAATTTTTTGGTTGATGATTTTCGGCACTTTAATGTTGTGGTCTTCCAATGGAACATCAAAATGAGCGTCGAGGGTCATTTCGGAATTTTTGACCGTAACTTTTGCTTTAATGATTTTTTCTTTTTCTACACCATGAATGTTCAGCATGCCTTTGGCTCGTACAGTATAGGTGCCATCCTTTGAAAGATCCTCTTCCTCAATAATTTTTCCTGAAAAAGTCGCGTTCTTGAATTTGTCAGCTTCCATGTAGTTATCCAAAAAGTGCTCCCTTTGTAAAGGGTTGTTAAAGCCTGCAAATGTGTTTATAGGCATTGAAAATGCAAATGTTCTTTTTGAGATATCAATGATACACATCAACTGTGCTGATTCTGCCTTTATCAATTCAAGCGGGGCCTCTGAGACAAATTTAACAGTGCCTGTTTTTGACATAAGGATGTTGCCCGTACTTTGGGTAAAGGAACTGGTGAACAGGGCCATAAAGGCCAGTATTGACAGGTATACTGGAAGAGAAACTCTTGTCATGAGGAAAGTAAAAATATACAATTATTTGATATGCTCCTGCATTTTTTAAAACCTCCTGGTATTTAGCATATTCAGTATATTTATGCGCCTGTGAATTTACGCGAGAAATATTTTACTGAAGAAAATTGCAAAAGACTTTTTTATGCTTTTGCCGGGTTGTTTTTAATTATAATGCTCGTTTCCAGTTCCCAATTCGGTATTTGCTGGGATGAACTGCAAATGAGCGACTACGGCATTAAAGTTCTTAAATTTTATACTTCCTTTGGCAAGGACAGTAGTTACAATACCGCAGACGGAGTCATGCATTTTTACGGTCCTTTCTTTGACCTCCTTGGAGCTGTGGTCAATCATGGCTATAAAGGGGACACCTATGAGCGCAGGCATTTTTTTATAGCCTTTTTCGGATTTCTTGGGATTCTGTTTGCAGGGTTGACTGCCAGGGACCTGGCTAACTGGAAGGTCGCTTTATTGTCAGAGTTATTTGTTTTTTTAACTCCGGTTTACTTCGGCCATTCCATGTTCAATTCCAAGGATATTCCTTTTGCAGGTGCATATATTGCTGCTATTTATTTTATGCTGAGGTTTGCCAGACAATTCCCTAAAGTTTCCTGGCAGACAATCACGGGGGTGATTGTTTTTACCGGCATGGCTATCGCCATACGTATAGGAGGCTTGCTTCTGTTCATGTACTTTGTCTTTTTTCTGGGAGTAAAGCTATTCCGGATGGGAAAGGAGCCTGTTATGGACCTGCTTAAGAACAGAAAAGCGATCTTTCAACTGTTTTTCGCGCTGATTGGTGCATATTGCTTCGCATTGATATTCTGGCCTTATGCTTTAACCAGCCCTGTTAAACATCCGCTGGAGTCATTAACTGCTTTTTCTAAATACGCGTTAGATTCGGGAAGTCTTTTTAATGGTGGAAGGCCCCATTACTGGGAGCTTCCATGGAATTACCTTCCAACATGGATTTATGTAACAACCCCTTTGTTTATCTGTGGGGGTGTCCTTCTTTCTCCAATTATCCTTTACAAATGGAAGGCGTTTAATGAGGTGGTGCAGGGAGATTTTTTTCTGGTGTTATTATTTACAAGCGTGTTTCCGGTTTTCTATATCGTTTATAAAGAATCCAATGTGTATGATGGATGGAGGCATGTTTTATTTATTTATCCTTCACTGGCTGTGTGCTGTGCACTGATTTGGTATGGTGTATTTTCTGTTTTGCGAAAAACAAGGGCGTATCTCAATTATATTGCTGTGCCTCTTCTCGCTCTGTTTATGCTTGAACCTGCTATTTATATGGCGAAGTATCCTAAAATGGAGACCTTTTATTTCAGTCCTGTGATTGGTGGTGTTAAAGGAGCCTGGAAAAAATTTGACATTGATTATTATGGAACTTCTTTGCGCTATGCAGTTGAATGGATAGGGGCGAATGCTGATTCCCTTGAAAAGGGCCCGGGAGGAAAAATCCGTATTCGTTGTTTTTATGGTGAACGGATAAGTGTGGAACATGCTATTGAAAAAGATCCAAGGCTGGTGTATGTTTTTGCCAATGAATCTTCCCTCGATTGGGATTATTCAATCATTCAACCGGTACAGGCTAAACATGATACTGCTTTATTGACCAATTGGCCCCCAAAGGGTCTCATTCATCAGATTGAAGTGGATGGGACGCCTATTGTTGCCATTGCAAGGAATTACAATAAGGATACGAAAAAGGAAGTGGATAAGTTTTCCATTAATGACAACAAGGATGCAAATGCACTTGTCGGTATGAGTGTAAAGTATTACCAGGTGGGAGATTTTTTTAATTGCATTGCAGCCTGTGAAAAGGCCTTGCTTATTTCACCGGCAAATGTGGCTGCATTAAATAATGCAGCTTCTGCTTTTAATAATCTGTATATGTTTGATGAAGCACTCGACTATGCGAACAGATGCCTGAAGCTGAACCCGAATTTTGATATGGCGAAAGGGAATATTGTGGGAGCTACTGAAAGGAAGAAGCAATCAGCGAACATTAATAAAGAGGGCGTTTCCAATAATTACCTGAATGCAAGTTTGATCTATTTTAATCTCAAAGAGTATGAAAAATTTATTGAATTCAATGAAAAGGCATTGAGCTATTTTCCAAACAACCCTGTTGCTTATACCAATATTGGGGCTGGTTATAATTCTTCAGGCAATTACGAAAAAGCCATAGTGGTTTTAACCCGGGCGTTGAAGTTGAATCCCAACTTTCAAAAGGCTCAGGAGAATCTTAACTTTGCCCGTCAACATTCAGAACAGGGGCATTAATTCAAATTTGGCCAAAGAATTGAAACCTGATTAAATATAAGTATTTGGTAATCAGTTAGTTAACTTTAAGTGGAAGGAGAACCACCAAAATCTTACATGAGCAAGGTCATAAAATGCAAAAACATATTAACTTTGTCTGCCAATAATTGGGATTCAGGTGTTAATTTTTAGAGTTCATGAGTTTGTATCTCAAAGCAGACCTGTTTTGAAAGGCATAAAAGTTGTTGTCATTTTATTAACATTCTCCATGACTGCTCTGGCGCAGTTAAATGTGAGTCCATTTCCTATAGATTCTTTTAAGGGTTGTGTCAGGTGCCTGAAAATGAATGGTAAAATGGATCTGCCCAAAAATAACAGGGCGGTTGCAATTCATATTTATTGCAAGGATTCTTTGGTTTATATTTTACAATCCTCCAATAAATCAGGATTATTTACATTTTATCTGCCGTTCAACTATGAATATAAAGTGGTGCTTTCAAAACCAGGTTACTATGACAAATACTTTACAGTAAATACGGCCTATACAAAAAACAGAATGTATACAAAGTATGAAATTGAGTTTTCTACTGAAATGTTTAAAACGGTGGAAGATGTGAATGTGGATGTTCTTAAGAAGCCGCTTGTTGAAATTGAATATAATAAAATCAGGAATGAGTTTGTGTACGATCCTTTATATACTCAATCCATCAATGATGAAATGGCGAGATTTTATGCAAATTATGCTATTCAGGAAAAAGCGGAGGCCGCTACCCTTGACGCTGCAGGCCCTCCCAAGAAAAGTAAATAAAATTTAATTCCCCTTTCTCAGCCTTTCTATGCTCAGCAGAATGACTTCGTTGGTTGCAGGTAATTGAAACTCCGGTTCAAATTTATTACATGCAACAGCGGAGATGGCATCTTTTATTGCTAACCAGGTGGCAAAGGCTAACATAAGAGGCGGTTCGGCGACGGCTTTGCTTTTACGGATTGCATTTGGATTGGGTACGCTTTTCAGCAGTTCTGTGCGGAAGTCCGAAGGGATATCCTGTACAGATGGGATTTTATAGGTGTCTGGTGAATGATTGAGCAGATGACCTTCTTTGTTCCACTTTATTTCTTCTGTGGTGCACCATCCCACACCCTGAATATAACCTCCTTCTACCTGACCCCTGTCAATACCTTCATTGATGGAATCTCCCACGTCATGAAGAATATCGGTACGCAGGTTTTTGTAAAAGCCTGTAAGTGTGTCTACCTGCACTTCGCTGACACACATGCCAAATGCAAAATAGTTGAAAGGTTTTCCCCATCCTTTTGCTTTGTCCCAACCTATGTCGGGAGTTTTGTAAAACCCCGTGGCGCTTAAACTGATTTGGTTTAAATGGCAGAGTGTCATTGCATCGGCGAAAGGAATTTTCCGTTCCGGATTTTTTGAGTCGAAGATGAGGTCGTTTTCAATACGGATGTCTTTCCGGAGCGTTGGAGAACGGTGTTCGATGCCGGGTGCTGAGTTTTGTTCAGAAGGTTTGCTGAATTCTTTTGCGAAGAGCTCAGTGATTCTGAATTTTAATTTTTCGATGGCATTTTTGACTGCCATTCCGTTGAGGTCCGTTCCGGCAGAAGCTGCTGTGGCTGAAGTGTTCGGGACTTTTGAGGTATTGGTAGCATTTACTTTTATGGCCGAGGTGCTTATGCCGAGTTCGGCTGCAGCAATCTGAATTATTTTTGTATTCAGGCCCTGACCCATTTCAGTTCCTCCGTGATTGACAAGCACACTTCCATCTTTGTAAATGTTTACAAGGGCTCCGGCCTGATTGAGGAAGGAAGTGGTGAAGGAGATGCCAAATTTCACAGGTGTGAGTGCAAGGCCTTTTTTATAGAATTCGTTTGTTTCGTTGAACTTGTTGATTGCTGTTCTTCTGTTCCGGTAATCGGAAGATGTCATTAGTTGCTCATAGAGGGTGTGAAGCCGGTTGAGTTCTACCTCCTGTCCATAGTGTGTGATATTGTCTTTCCCAATGCCATAGAAATTGGTTTTGCGTACATCGGCAGCATCCAGTTTCAGGAAGCGTGCAATCCGGTCTATTATAGTTTCGATACCTGCCATCCCTTGCGGGCCGCCAAAGCCTCTAAAGGCTGTGTTGGAGGGCAGGTTTGTTTTGTATGCCTGTGCCTTAACGTGCATGTTGGGAATAAAATAGCTATTGTCGCTATGCAGCATGGCGCGTTCCAAAATAGCAAGACTTAAGTCGGTGGTGCAACCTGCATCAGCGTGCAATTCAAATTTTACTGCTGAAATTTTCCCTGTTGCATCAAATCCGGCCTGGTAACGAATCAGAAAGCGATGCCTTTTTCCTGTCATAATCTGATCATCGTCCCGGAACAGCCTGATTTTTACCGGACGATTAGTGGCCTGACATAAGAGTGCTGACCAGGCTGCTACATGGTTTCCCTGAGTTTCTTTGCCTCCAAAGGCTCCCCCCATTCTGCGGGTTTCCACCACGACTTCGTTTTTTGGAAGGCCTAAAACTTCGGCTATAATCGCCTGTGTTTCGGAAGGATGTTGGGTGGAACTGTAAGCGGTTATTTCCTGTTCCTCACCTGGAACGCAAAGACAAGTCTGTGTTTCGAGGTACCAGTGTTCCTGGGCGCCTGTTTCGAGTTCTCCCGTAAATCTGTGTTCTGCATTTTTTAATGCGATGTCGGTATCACCCCTGTCCATAATGCGTTCCGGGCCTATAAAAGATTTCCTTTCTATAGCGGTTCTGATTTCAAGGATGGGCACGAGCTGCTCGTATTCAATTTGTATCAGTTTTTCGGCGGCTATTGCAATTGCCTCCGTTTCGGCTGCTATCAATACGATGGCCTGGCCAATGCAGATGACTTCCTCTGCAGCAAGACATGGTTCGTCG
>JABDEY010000038.1 GCA_013286805.1 Bacteroidota bacterium
TTTCATACAACAATTCGAGAGATAGTACCATCCTATCCAGATTAAAATAATTGTAAACATCCATTCTGCCGTTTACAGTAATTCTGTCAGATAGGAGTTTGTTATTCAACAGCTCTCTTATAGCAATGTAAATTGCACCGGGATTGTTATAATCCACCACTATAGCATTTTCCCTGTCTTTGATAAATTCATTTGCAATACCTGACAATGTAAACACAGATGGTATTCCGGCAGCCAAAGCTTCTACATAGGTCTGGCCAAACGCTTCAATTTCCCGATTTATTGGAGCATGAATAAAAACACTAAATAACTGGTAAAGTGAAAAGAGCTCCGGTTCAAACTGTATTTCTACAAAATTCTCATTTGGGATCGCCTTAAGTTTTTTTTGAATTTCAACCTTAAAATTTCCATGCGCATTTGCCAAAACAAGCAATGCACCAGGGAAATCCACTAATAACATCCTAAATGCTTCTATTGTATTTTGCACCCCTTTCCATTCAGTGTATCTGGAAATTACTCCAACAACAGGCCAGCGGTTTCCCGGATTATATTTTCCTCTTATGTAATCAAGAGCCAGGTCGGAGACATTGGAGAATTCATCCAGCCTGAAACCATGATGAATTAAATTTACCTTTTTTTTACTTACACGCTCTTTGTTTATCAAAATTTGCTCCACAACTTTTGAAATCGCAATAATATCCGTAGAAAGAAAGTTAACTATTTTATCAAATTTAACCGCTTTTGGGTAATATACATGGTGAAAATCAGAATGATGGCGGGTATGAATCCGTTTAGTAATTCCGGCCAACCAACCCGCAATTAATCCAACTATGCTCGCATCAAATAAATGAGTATGGACAATCTGAGTACCGGTTAATTTCAATATCCTATAGGTTTTAATAATTGAGCCGGGAATAGATCCTTTACCATGATAATTCAATCTGTGGAAATCAATCTGCGATTTTTTCAGAAAGAGCTCTAATTCTGAATTGCCGGGGTTGAGCAGAATAAAACTCAAATTAAATTTATCCCGGTTCAAAAATTGAACAATCCATTCAAAAGCATATGCCTTATCAATGTTGGAAACAATATATGTTAAATTAATCTTCGGTTTCATTTTTCACCCAACCATGTCTTTAGCAGAGGTTCATTATTATTTTCAAGTGTATGGTATTTTCTAACCCATTCCAGATGCCTTATTCTGCTTGGCTTTTGATCTATTAAATCATTTATAAGGGAAGTCAATTTATTTTTCAAAGTGTAGATATTTGCAGAAATAATAGGAGACTCGGAAAATAGAAAAGCCTGCAATGAATCTTCGATATAACATACAACCTCACATCCTAAAGCCAAAGCCTCAACAGTTTTAAGTCCATACCAGCCCACCACCATTTGATCAATAACAATATCCGCAACACACATTAGATCAATCAACTCATACCTGGTAAGAGAATAGGAATAATCCTTCCCCGATTTTTTACCTGGAGTCACAATTTCAATCTGATCTCCAAACTCCGTTTTCAATAGATCAAGGACTTCGTGGATATGAACAGATCCCTTTGTCTTTAGACCGGAAGGAGCGTGCAAAAGAACTATTTTTCCGTTTTTGTTATGTCTCTCTTCAACCTTAGAAATTTCTCCTTCCGTATTCCCTAAAAATGATTTCAAATCCAGTACAACCGGAAAATAGATTGCTTCTGGAATAATTCTCAGTAAATCAGGCGTAGAAACAAGTATAAAATCAGCATATTCTCTGGCATCAGCTATCAATCTGTCCTGGTATGATTCTGTTATTCTGTGCCCCTTTTTTCCCGACAAAAAATCGGAAAAATGTTCAGATTTCCAATCCAGATATTTAATTGAACGAATATCAGCTCCAACAAAATGCATGATAACCCTTTTATTAAACAACTTATAAATCCATAACTCGGTATTTCTAAGCCTGCGGGTCAGGAGTGTTTCGCCGGAAAAAAAATGAAATAGATCATAACGAAACAGGCTAAAAATAAAAAATAGAAAGGAGTAAGTATATAGTACCAATGGGTGGGTTTTATCTATTGGGCACGTATATGTATAACTCGTTCTATAATGCGACTCAGGTAATTTATATTTGGAAAAAGACTCCGCTGTGAGTTTATCGGATAGCCGGTTCTTAATAAAACTCGAATAATATTCTATCCGGTATCCTATATCAACAGCTCCAAATAAAATTCTCAGGTGTTTCGATTTTTTCAAAACATTAACCTTTTAACCTTGAAACCTCATGATAGCCTGTTGGTCTCATGCTGAAGTACTATTATTCATATACCATTGACTAAGAGTAAACAGCGTCCAGATTCTCTTAGCAAGAAAATCATTACCGCACTTAAAAGATTTTATCAGGTCTTCAACACCCTGCCCATTAAATAGTCCCATTTTTTCAACTTTATCTTTGGAAAGATACTCATCAAATATATACGAAAGTTCCTTTTTCAACCACCCTGCAATCGGAGCAGGCATGCCCTGTTTGGGTTTTCTAAAGTATTTTTCAGGAATATATTGATAAAGAATTTGCTTTAGAATGTATTTTGAAACGCCATTTCTATATTTAAGTTTAGGGCTGATTCTCAATGCGGTCTCTACCAATCTATGATCTAAAAACGGAAAACGGGTTTCCAGGCTATAATGCATGCCGGAGCGGTCAGCCTGAGATAAAAGATCATTTGGCAAATAAAACTTCAAGTCATGAAGTGATTGCTTTTCCGCAAAATTAATATTCCTTGTTCCCCGGTTAAGGGAATAATTATTAAAGGATGGTAGTCGTTCAACGAAATCTGAGTAACTCGATTTAAAGTCCTCGGAAAGAATATGGCCAAGATCTGTTAGACTAAAATAATCCTGATCCACTGAAAATATATTTGAATGGAACTGATTGTCAAAAGTGGTGCTGTCAAAAAAATTAGCAGCTCTTTTATATCGAAAGCCTTTACTATTGTCAAAAAAATATTTTACCAGTGGAGCTATCTTCCTGACCAAAGGCCTTCCCATTCTTTCTGCCCAAATATAGGAACCGTAACCCATAAAAAGCTCATCCGAGCCCTCACCTGACAAAGCTACTGTACAGAAATTCTTTGCGCTTTTTGCCAATAACAGCGAAGGAATTACGGAAGGATCGGCAAAAGGCTCATCAAAAACAGAATGAATAATTTCAATTAGATCTGCCGCATCAGCAAATGTGCACAAGAACTCATGATGAGAAGTACAGAGAATACCTGCAATAATTCTGGAGTCTTCCAGTTCATTCGGGGTATCTTTCCATCCAAAAGAAAATGTTTTTACGGATTTTCCGCATTCCAGACTTGCAGTAGAAGCAATTAAGCTTGAGTCAACCCCTCCACTCAAATAGACACCATAATCCACTTTACTCCTTAATTGGGATTGGATCGCACTTGAAAGAAGCTCTCTGACCAACACAATCGCCTTTTTTTCCGTGTAAATAACATCATCTGTTAATTGGGATTCCAGATTCCAATACCTGGAGTTTAGCTTTCCCGAATTTGATATCTTGATATAAGTTCCTGGCTCCACTTTATAAATGGATTCGTAAATCGAATTATGATTATGAATAGCCCCCAAATGCAAAAATTCAACTATGCTTTCCTTACAAATTGTCTTTGGTATAGCCCGGAATTCCATAAGTGCTTTTATTTCTGAGGCAAATGCGCAATTTTTCCCATCCCAATAATAATAGAGTGGTTTAATGCCCATGCGATCTCTGATTAAATACACTTCATTCTTGAGCTTGTCAAAAATCGCAATTGCGAACATTCCATTAAAATTACTAATTGCAGGTATACCTGACTTTGCAAATAGTTCAAGAATGATTTCAGTATCAGAGTTAGATTTGTATTTGTCTCCATGAACATTCGTAAATCCCGAAATAGAGTGTTCGAGCTCATGGTAATTATACACTTCCCCATTATAAATAATTACATAACGATTACATCTGGAATGCATTGGCTGATCAGCCTCTTTCGAAAAATCAGTGATACTCAATCGCCGGTGACCAAAAGAAACGATATCACTTTCATAAAACCCTGAATCATCAGGTCCACGGTGAGACATTACATTTGTTGCCCTAATCAATTCTTCTTTGGAGAAAATCTTACCAGGAGAAAAGTAGCCTACAATTCCGCACATAAGAGAAACATAATTGACCCAAATATAGGCAAACATAGACTAATACCATAATAACAAACCCGCCTTCATCAGTAAAATGTACCTTTACACCATTAAATAATTGTGACTAATCTGATTTATCCATTGACTGTGAAATCATTTATCAAATTTTTATCCAAATTAATCCCATTCAAGCGGGAAATGTTTCAGCTTATAAAAATAATCTGGAAACCCGGACCTTCTGTTTATCAGCATTTTCATTTCCTGGGAGTTTTCAAAGTTCCAATTGATAAAACGAAGAAATTTAAGATAAAACATTATGGGTATCAACTTGAAAATATACTCTTTTGGGAAGGGCTAACTGAAGGATGGGAAAAAGAATCCATTAAAATCTGGATAAAGCTCTGTGCCAATGCAAAAATAATTATTGACATTGGTGCAAATACCGGAATTTATTCGCTGATTGCAAAGGCTGTATCCCCAACAGCTAAAGTATATGCATTTGAGCCTGTTTCCAGGGTCTTTAACAAATTAAAAGAAAATATTTCTATTAATAATTTTGATATCATTGCGATTGATAAAGCGGTTTCCAATTTTGATGGAATTGGGGTGATCTACGATACTCCATCAGAACATACTTATTCCGTAACTGTAAATAAAAATTTTTGCCCCCCCGGCACCATTGTAATAGAAACAAAAATTGAAACGATCACCCTTAATTCCTTTATTAAAATACAAAATATTGAAAAAATAGACTTAATCAAAATCGATGTGGAAACACATGAACCTGAAGTATTAGAGGGGTTCTCAGAGTACTTAGTGAAATTCAGGCCTGCTATTTTGATTGAAATTTTAAATGACGAAATAGGTGAATTAATTAATAAACTGGTTCAGGAATTGCACTATTTATTTTTCAATATTGATGAAAAAAAGGGTGTCCGTCAGGTTAATAGAATCACAAAAAGTGATGGTTTTAATTACCTCTTATGCACCGCAAAAGTTGCGTTGGAAATAGGGCTCATATCCAATGCCAAATAATAAGATCAAACCAGCCTTTATTTACATTTCTCTGTAATCAGTAAAGAACTTATTCCTAAAATTTTAAACAAACTATATTGAGAAAGCCTGTTTTCCGCTTTGCGGGATGCTGCGTAGAGTTTTGTACCAAAACCCGGAAAAAACACTCCGGACAATGGCAATAAAGGGTTTAATTGAAGGTTTCGCTGCAAAACCAGCCGGATCGAATACGCTGCAGTAATTTTTTTTCTCCAGTTTTCAGCTCTCCAATATCGCAACTCACTCAAATAGTTTGGCAATACCCCATGAGGTGGTGGAAATGGGAAATAGGTAAAAAAGGTGCTCTTACTTTCGGAGGAAACTGCTTTAGACGCTTCAATGCCACCGGCACTGGCACTTTTACTATACACTAACTCGCCGATTTTAACAAATGTCCTTTTTACCAAATACATATAATAAAAGAAGAAAGAATATACTGCATCTGTGGAAGTGGGTACTATACAAATGTTATGCCCTCCGGGTTTTAAAACCCTGTTTATTTCCAGAATAGCTTTATTAAGGTTGGGTACGTGTTCCAAAACAAAAGATGAAAAAACCATGTCAAAGGAGTTATCAGCAAAGGGCAGGTCAATTGCAGAAGCATTCATTACATTCACATTTGTAATGTTCAGCTTGGCTAAAAACTTTCTGGTTTTCCGAAGTCCGGGGGAATGTGAAGAAGGATTCTCCTCTTCCAAATCAGTTGCAACTACCTGATCAGAAATTTTTGACAAAAAAGCTGAATTATAGCCAATCCCACATCCCAACTCAAGTACCTTTGGATACCTTTCCCTGGGGAAAAATTCAAAATAAGTAAGGAATTCCTGAAAGCGCCTGTCATAATAAGTTGGCCATAGTTCACTCTCAGAACAGTGGGTATGGCAGAATGCTCGTATTTCTTCGAATTTACCGTAAATTGTTTCGGACATAAACCTTCTATAATGGATTGAAATTACTTTTATTAACGAAATTACTTAATATTACAGCAATAATTATGACCCTGCATTAATATAATATGTCTTATTTATTTAAAAACTTACGCAGGCTTTTGCGTTTTTCCCCAATTGAAAAAGTGCTGTTTTTGTTTACGGAAGACCGGCATTCGGATAATTTCTTTGTAAAAATAGCACCTGGGAACAATTTATATCCATCTAACAGCACGCGTTTTGTAAATCGCAAAGGAATAAATTACCTCTTGGATATTTCAGATTACCAGAATTGGCTGGTTTATTTTGGAGTCAATGCCGATCGCCCGGAGGGTTTGTTTGAATTGGTAAAAGGTAAATCCGTATTAATAGACGTAGGGGCAAATATTGGCCAGACCGCGATGATGTTTGCAAAAATTGCAGGAGAAAATGCAACTATATTAGGATTTGAACCAGATCCGGTTAACTATTCCAGCGCCATAGTAAATTTAAATAAGAACAAGTTCGCAAACATTCAGTATTATAATATTGGACTGGGCTCACAAAATGAAACCCTTCCATTAAAAATAAATACACCATCGAATCGGGGTGGCAATAGAATGGACAGAAATGGCAATCCCGATTCAATTCCGGTAACAATTGAACGGCTTGATGATGTTTTGAAAAAGAAATCAATTTCAAATGTTGACCTCATCAAAATCGATGTTGAAGGTTTTGAATTAGAAGTCTTAAAGGGGGCGCAACATATACTTAAACACGGAAATCCTGTGTTATTTATTGAAATTAGTGACAAAAATCTCCGGGAGCAGGAAACTACTCCGGAAGAAGTATTTCTTTTTCTTACCAGTTTAGGTTATGGAATTGTTAATTCTATTACAAGGAAACCTGTAAATGAATATCCTGATTTATCCGGCTGCCATTTCGATGTAATTTGCGCGAAACAATACCTCTAATTTCTTAACTTTGAACTTTACTACTTTTCCTGTACATGTATAGCACTACTCCGCTCGTTTCGGTTATTATTCCGTGTTTTAATTCCGAAAAATATATCGGTGCTGCGATTGAATCAGTATTAAATCAAACGTACAAAACTTTTGAAATTATACTTATTAATGACGGATCAACTGATTCATCCGAAGAAAAGATAAAAAAAATTCAAACGACAGATAACAGGCTGAAATATTTCAAACACTCCAACAGGGGCGTATCCATGTCCCGTAATGCAGGACTAAGAGAATCCTCGGGAGAAATTATTGCATTCCTTGATTCTGACGATGCTTGGGAACCTGAAAATCTTAAAGTGAAAGTCACGGCTTTGATGGAAGATGATTCCCTTGAATGGATATTTAGTGATTTATTTCTCGGCAATGATGAGCTATTCAAAACAGAAATACTTAAAGGCGGTTCAACGAGTGATGTATTAAACTCACTTTTGCTTCGAAAAGGGGACGTGATTCATGCGCCAAGTGGTTTAATAATCAAAAAGCGTTCTCTTGTATCCATTGCATTCAGCTTTGACCCAAAATCAACGCCCTCCGAAGATTGGGATTTATGCATACAATTAGCTGCTGCTGGATTTAAATGCACCAGAATTGAAACCCCCTTGTGGACATACAGGGTTCTTCCAAACAGCCTCAGCCGCAACATTAAAAACCTCGAAAATGGAAATTTACACGTTTTAAAAAAAGCGTTAAAAGCAAACCTTTTCAGCTCATTTTGGTACAAACAGAAGTGCTTTTCCAATTCATTTCTTATTCTTGCCGGATGTTGGTGGGTAAACGGACAAAGCAAAATCAGAGGATTTTCATTCATCATAAAATCACTTTGCTTTTATCCATTAAATATTGCTAAAGTTCTGAATAAACTTAGCTTTAATAATCTTTATCAGGCCAAACATTCTCCATTAAAACCAATACAACCAACCCATTCGATTCAAAAAATTTCAGGCAGGGAAATTTGGCCAGCTAAAGAGAAATTAAAAGTTTTCTTGTTTCACAGAGTAAGTCCGGTCAAGGATTTAATCTGGGCTCCTATCGAACCTGATAACTTTAAAAAAATTCTTGCTTATATAAACAGAACATATGAAGTTGTCCCCTTAAGCAAATACCTGCTTGGAGATTATTTGCCAAAGACATCAAAGCCGCTATGTTCTATTGATTTTGATGATGGTTATAAAGACTTCTTAATATATGCCTTACCTCTTCTTAAAGAATATGATTTCCCAAGTACAATGCACATTGTGACTGATTGTGCCAATCAGAATCTGCCACCCTGGACCTATATCCTCAACCATTTACTGATAAATACAACTAAACGCCTGATCAATATCAACTCTGATACCCTTCCTGTGACGCTAAGCCGGCCTAAATGGAAAGACAGGTATGACAGAATTAACTATGCACAACAATTAAACATTTACCTAAAATCAATTCCAAATTATCAAAGAGAAAGAATATACGCTGAAATTCTTGAACAAATCAATGATGTTTCTATGCCCTACGGGTTGATGCTTACATGGGACGAAATAAACACCTTAAGGAACTGCAACTGTGAAATCGGATCCCATACCAAAACCCACCCTATGCTTTCAAATGAATTAACATTTGAGGAAATATGTTTTGAATTGCAGACATCCGGACACGAAATTGAGAAAAATACGGGTACATTTCCTGATATAATTTCATATCCATTTGGTGGATATAACAACCTGGTTACAAAAGCATCTGCTTTCACGGGTTACAAAATAGGATTGACTGTAAATCCTTATACATATGATGGTTCAGGCATCAACCTGTTTGAAATTCCGAGAATCAGCCTGTACAATGAATCCCTGCTTAAAACAAAATTAAGGGCCAACGGAACAATGGCTAAACTATTAGAAATCAATTCTGCTATAGACCGGATTGTTCCGTTCTCATGATTCAATTTACCACACATCGGTTTCTTTTTTTCTCCAGAAGGGAGATTTGGTTTTACGATGGGGAAAATTTTGAGGAAGGCACATACACTGCCTTTTCCGCCGCACACAGATCTCTGGAAATGAATACCAGCTCCATTACAGAATGTAAGACTGTTTTATACGGGACTATTTTGACGGATCTTTTAAAATCAAAAGAAGAACTGTTTAGTTTGATTCATCCTACTTTCAGGTACGATATCAAATCTGCAGAGAAGCGAAATTTACACTATGAAGCAGATTGTAATCCAACAATAAACAACTGCGATCAGGCAATCTCTATTTTCCAAAAATTTGCCAAATCAAAAAATCTGAACCCTATAAACAGAAAGTGGCTCCTGGCATTAAACAAATCCAATAGTATCTGTATATCAAAAATTTCTATGGATAATATAGTAATTGTTATCCATATTTATATTGTTGACAAAAAAGAGTCATTACTTTCACATAGCTTCCATAATGTTGACTTTAAAAATGACCGTATCAAAGGTGAAGCAAATAAGAGTCTGCATTGGAAAGACATTCAGTTTTTTAAAAGTATGAATTTTGAGAAATACGACTGGGGTGGAACAAACTTTATTCAAAATCCCGGTATCAGCAAATTCAAGCTCAATTTCGGGGGAAGTCCTGTTACGAAATTCCGATATATTAAAACATCACCGCTAATTTACAGAATTACTAAATTGTATAAATCCATCTTTTCATTGAGAGCACTGCATAAGGATTAAAAGCCAAGTTTCCTTTTATACTTCTTCTCATACAAATGCCGGAGAATAAACAAGCTGGAAACATAAAATGGAATACACGGAATTTTGAGCCTGACCAGCGCTCCAAAATTAGCAGTTGTTAACCCTACAGAAAATGCAAAAAAAATGGAAAATAACATTGAAAACAGGAGGAGCGGGTCGGATCCTATAAATCTAAAAAAGCCAAAAACCTTAAGCCGGATGATCAACCCAATGGTAAGAAAAAGGATGTAAGAGTTTTCCAAGCCGGAAAGCAGCATCATTGCATTTCCCACCTCCCAGATAAAAGGTCTGAAAAGTGCCGCCGTTATTGCAACATCTGCTTTACTTAAAACGCCGCTTATACTGGGATCAAAAGTACCAATATTGAAATTATGTCCTCCATAATGGTCACTTGCTAAATCACTTTGGGTCAAAACAGCCTTATAAAAAATTTTATCCAAAGAATAATCCCCCAAAACTCCTCCAAAAGATGTAATCAGAAAATAACCTAAGTATGCTCCTGTAAAAAGGAAAAGCGGCGTAACTATAAATTTAATTAGTTTATTCCTGATAATTGAAATCCGGTGATAACTCGCCCAAATCAGCGAGCCTGGAAGAATTGCAAAGAATATATATGGTTTAATCGCAATTAAAAGATAAGTAGACACGAAAATCACAATAAAATTTATAAGCTTATAATTCCTTTTGAAAAATAGCTCATAAAACGTAAAAGTAAACCATCCCAAAGCCGCAATCGTAACTGTATCCTTTAACAGACAGGATCCCCAAAACACAACAGACGGAATAAACAAAATCGATATGGCAAGATTCCGCCTTATCTCTGGAAATTTCTCGCAAAATAATAAATATAACTTCCAAATCCCTGAGTAGCCAATCCAGCTTAATAAAATTGTCATGGAAACAAAACTGTTGAAGGACAATAAACATAAGGGAGCAATTAATCTTGACAAAAACACTTCAGGATAACACTGTACACAAACTCCAGCCGGCATCCAACCCGTTCCATCATCAAAGTAATCAACATTCGTTGCATTACACCCGCCAAATAATATGTCAAAATATTCCGCTGGGTTTTTAAATAATAACCGGCTTATTGCAACTGCTTGTTCATAATAACCAATTGTATCCCCGCCCCTGTACCATAATGCGAAAACAAAACAAGCACATACCGCTCCGATTATTTTTACGCCGATGCCATTTACATAGTACTTATAGGAAGGATTGGCCTTAATTCTTTTGTTTCTGATTCTGATACTGTACGATATGATAATAAAAATCCAAACAGGAGCAACGAATAAATCCATGAAACCTAAAGGATGCATAATTCTAATTTATACAATTTAGTTCAACTGTTACAAAAAAACAGTAAACTTGCAAAAACTACTCAAATTTACATTATATATATATCATATGATGGAATGACCGATGCCTTGGGGCAATCTCAGGTTCTACCCTATTTAGCCGGACTTTCTAAGATGGGTCATAAGATCACGATTCTCAGTTCAGAAAAGAAAACTAATTTTTTGAAATCCAAATCATACATAATTCAAAATCTGATTGATTATGACATTCATTGGGCACCGGTGCACTACTCAAATTCCTTCCCGGTTTTTTCTCAGCTTTTTAATTTATTTAAATTAAGGCAAAAAGCATTGGCGTTATGTAATGCTCAAAATTTCCAGATTGTTCATTGCAGGAGCTATATTCCTTCTTTAATTGGCCTCGAATTAAAACACCGCAAGGGCTTAAAATTCATTTTCGATATGCGGGGATTTTGGGCAGACGAACGGGTGGAAGGAAACATTTGGAAATTAAATAACCCCATATACAGTTATATTTATAAATATTTCAAAAAAAAGGAATTTGATTTTCTCAACCAATCAGACAGAATTGTTAGCCTGACTGAAAATGGCAAGAAAGAAATTCTGTCAAGAACCGGTATTAAAATTGCTCCTGAAAAAATAGTTGTTATTCCTTGTTGTACAGATATGGACTTGTTTAATCCTGAAACTGTTCACAAGCCGGATTTAATCCGCTATTATTCTGAACTAAATATTGATTCTGACAATTTCATTCTGTCCTATCTTGGTTCCATTGGTACCTGGTATTTGCTGGATGAAATGTTGTTTTTTTTTAAAATATTATTGGCAAAAAAAAATACGGCCATCTTTTTATTTATTACAAACGGTTCAGCAGAACAGATTTTCAAAAAAGCAGAAAAAAATGGAATAAACAGAGGATTCATCCGTGTTATCAAAGCTTACAGAAAAGAGATCCCCTCAATTTTATCATTAAGTGATTTTTCAATTTTCTTTATAAAACCTTGCTTTTCCAAAAAAGCCTCCTCGCCCACCAAAATGGGTGAACTAATGAGTTTGGGAATACCAATGGTTACGAATTCAGGAGTTGGTGACGTAGAGCAAATAATAAATGAAACTAAGACCGGAATCATCATCAACAGTTTCAATAATACCGAATATGAATCAGCAGTGTCGAAAATGGATAGCTTTAGGGGACTGGATAAAGCCTTTTACCGATCTGCAGCAAGAAAATATTATGCCCTTGAAGGTGGAATAGAAAAATACAATACAATTTATAACGAAATTATAATTTAAATTCGCTTATAAATATAATCTTCACAGGCTTTTAATTGAAATCTTCCATCAATATATTGTTTTGGGTACCTTATCCGCATAATACTGCCCCCGGGCAGCGCTTCAGGCATGAACAATACCTGGGTTACTTTGCAAAGAATAATATAACCTACACACTATCTCCGTTTTGGGATATTAAAACAAATGCAATCTTATACCAGCATGGAAAGCATATTCAAAAAATTGCTGGCTTAGTTAACGGTTATTTTCGCAGGCTTAAAGACATCCTGCATATTTCAAGATTTGACCTGGTTTTTATTTATCGTGAAGCGGCACCTATTGGGCCTCCTGTAATTGAATGGCTGATTACAAAAGTTTTACATAAAAAAATACTGTTTGATTTTGATGACTCCATCTGGTTAAAAGATGTCTCAGAAGCTCATAAGCTTTGGGGTTGGTTAAAAAATCCATCCAAAACCAGGAATATCATTAAACTGAGTTCAGGAATTATTGTCGGGAATAAATACCTTGCTGAATACGCTTCAAAATTCAATTCAGCTATTACAATCATTCCAACGACGATTGATACGGACTATCATTTTTCTTCAAACAAAATAATCCCTTCCAATAAAATTACCATTGGCTGGACTGGGTCTACTACTACTATTAAGCACTTTGAAACCGCCTTGCCCTTTCTTAAGAGGTTAAAACTGAAATATAAAGACCGGATTAACTTTGTTCTTATATCTGACAAAAACATTACCCATTCACCTTTGGAAATTGATTTTATTCCCTGGACCAAAGAAACTGAGATCAGTGATCTTTCAAGGATAGATATCGGGATAATGCCCTTGCCCGACGATCAGTGGAGTAAAGGAAAGTGTGGATTCAAGGGATTGCAATATATGGCAATGGGCATAGCAACTGTTATGTCGCCTGTAGGAGTTAATATGGATATAATTTCTGACGGAACGAATGGCTTCCTGGCAAAAACGGAAGACGAATGGGTCGAAAAATTGTCTTTACTGATTGAATCCTCTGAATTGCGTGCAAATTTTGGGCTTGCAGGAAGACTAACAATCCGGAAAAGGTATTCTGTAAAATCACAAAAAGACTCCTTTTTAGAAATATTTACTTCCTTAACCAGGTCGGAAAAACAGGCGAAAACAGATTGATGAAACAACAAATTCTTATTACGGGAGTAGCAGGAATGATCGGATCCCATCTGTTAGATGCTCTTCTGGCAAAAGACTACAGGGTAACAGGCCTTGACAACCTGAGTTATGGAAGTCTGACTAATATTGATCGCAACCTGAACAATCCGGATTTTAAATTTTACAAAACAGACATAACAAATTTTGAGGCTTTAAAATTATTGGGCAAAGACATACATGCAATCATACATCTTGCTGCTGTAAAAAAAATTGCAGAAAAGCACGCAAGTATGCCAACATTGGCCGTAAATGCAAAAGGAACTGAAAACGTGTTCGAAGTAGCGAAAATGTGGGGATGCAAAGTACTCTTTGCGTCTACGTCGGACGTATACGGTATGTCTCCTGATTTGCCATTAAAAGAAGACGGAGACTTATTAATTGGCCCAAGCATGATCAGAAGATGGAGTTATGCCGTTTCAAAATTATACGGAGAGCAACTGGCATTTGCTTATTATCACGATTATAAGGTTCCTGTTGTGGTAATCAGATACTTTGGAGGATTCAGCCCCCGTTCAAGCTTGTTCTGGAGCGGGGGGCATATTCCGGTATTTATTGATGCCATCCTGAATGATAAAGAGGTTATTGTACATGGAGACGGAACTCAAACCAGATCCATGGGATTTGTTTCAGACCTTGTCACGGGCACACTATTGGCTTTGGAGAGTGATAAGGCAACGGGTGAAATAATAAACATTGGAAATGATGAAGAATTATCTGTATTGGATACTGCAAAACTGATTCATGAAATAGCTAAAACCGGAAAAAAATTAAAAATCCGGCATATCCCAATGAGCGAGGTATATGGTGAATATAAAGATATTACCCAACGGGTACCAGATTTAACAAAAGCAAGAACCTTACTTGGATACACTCCAAAAATTTCGCTAAGGGAGGCCATAAAGTTAACCATAGAAGCATTAACCAAAAAATAATATTCTTGTGGTCTTTTTCCTAATACCTGTTTACAATGAAGAAAAAAATATTCCCGGTCTGTTCAAAGACTTATCAGGAGTTTTACCTGATGAAGAAAAGTTTTTCCTGTTCTCTGATGATGGTTCATCAGACGGATCAAAAGAAGCGATTGCTAACTATTTTTCCAATCTAAACTATAAGATAATCGGCGGCAACCTGAACAAGGGACCGGGTAAGGCCTTTAATGATGGATTTAACTGGATTATTAAAAGCAGCACCTCTGATAAAGACATTGTTGTTACACTTGAAGCAGACTGCACATCCGACTTAAGTATTCTGCCGAGAATGATTGCGTTAAACAGATTTGGTTATTCTCTTGTTTTAGCGTCCGTTTATGCCCGGGGTGGGGCCTTTGAAAAAACCTCATTTTTCAGAAAAACCATTTCTACTCTTGCCAATCTATTGTTTAGGCTCAAATATGACGTTAAGGTACTAACCTTGAGTTCCTTTTACAGGTGTTATAATCTGACTTTATTAAAAAACATACAAAAACGCTATACGAATCAGATAATTGAGGAATCAGGATTCATATGCATGCCCGAGATCCTGCTAAAAGCAATCCAATGCGGGGCAAAAATCATTGAAGTTCCGGTAACACTCTATTCCTCTAAAAGTTTGGGTAATTCAAAGATGAAAATCATAAAAACAACTTTTGCTTATCTTCGGTTTTTAGTAACATTCAAAATGCACCAAAGTACAAAGCCCAATGATCAATCATTTAGCTGAAAAGAACAATAAATTAATTCTCGTCACAGGTGGAGCAGGGAAAGCAAGACATTAATTACTCTGTTTTCAACCTCGGAACAGGTGAAGGTGTCACTGTTTTTGAGGCAATAAGCGCATTTGAAAAAACTTCCGGGAACAAATTGAAATTCAAGATAGCCCCGCGGAGACCAGGCGATGTAGAAGCTATCTTTTCTGACAGCAGTAAAGCGCTCAATCTCCTGCATTGGACGCCCAAATACGACATCAACTCAATGATGGAAACGGCCTGGAAATGGGAATTAAATCTGAAGTACGGCAAGACTAAATAAAACAAAGCCTAACCTGCACCCCCTCTCCGCCCCGATGAAAAAAATAAACTCATTTTTTTCAAATACAAAAGCCAAACTGCCTGATTCCAACAAATGGATTGTTTGGTTTTTAATTGCCTTATTTTTCAAGTCGGGTATTTTCATTTATAAATTATCCTTTGATAAACCGGCAATTCCCAACCAAATTTACACAGCAACTTTTGCAACAGAAGGGGGAGATACCTATTCCTATCTGGAGCCCATAGAGACCTTAATAAAGACAGGAAAATATACCTGCAAACCATTTGGTGATTACAGAATGCCTGGATACGGAGCTGCATATTTCGCTATAAGGTTATTTTTATCCACAACTAACTCATTAAATGTTTTAGTTCTGCTGCAACTAATTTTGTCCTCCCTTTCCGCATATCTTCTTGCTAAAATTGCTTATTTGGTTTTCAGGAAAGAAAAGTTCTTCTATTTAACCTTTATTATTTACACATTAAGCACTTTTGTTTCCTTATTTGACATTATACTTTTAACAGAAAGCCTTTGCACTTCCTTTTTAATCTTTTCTCTCTTTTTCTTATTAAATTTCAGGAAGTCTGCGTTCTACCTGGTATCGGCAGGATTTTTAATGACCTGGTGCATATTTCTTAAACCAGTACTCGCTCCTTTACTTTTATTATTTGCTTTATACGTTTTTCTTAAAGGTGGTAAGTTGAACCTGAAGATGTCCAATTACAACTGGAAGGGGATCCTGCTATTTATCATTCCTTTTGTTATCATTGATGGTGCATGGATCATCAGAAATTATAGTAAGTATAAAAAAATTATTCCTTTAACCTCTCTGTATTATTCCCAAACCGAAAATCACTGGCTGGGCAGTTTATATTCTTTCATGAATTCTTTTGGAGGATCGCTTGTATACTGGAACCCCGGATCAGATATGTCCTTCTTCATTCCTGCACCAGAACACATCAAAAAAAAAAAAAATGTATTACCGCCAGCATATATATACACGTCCAAATTTAATTATGACAGCTTACTTGTAGTAAGAAAACTAATTCAGGATGTCTTGCATACAGAGGGGGACAGCATTTTCAGACACAATAATGAACAGGAAGTGATGACAAGATTAAATACTTACACAAAGTCAATAAAGGATGAAAAACCCTTTCTGTACTATATATCATCGAGGTTTAAGGTTTTCAGAACATTCTTTGTGCATTCTGGCACCTATAATTTATTCGAAAGGCCGAGTTTTGAATTAAATCCATTGGAATGGACGATCAAAGTTGCTTATTCCTTGTTATATGCGATTGTTATAATTGGAGGTTTTTTAGGGAGCTTTTGTTTAATTTTTAATGGGGCAAAAAACACAGAACATATTTTAGTTTCCTTAATAGGGTTGTATACCGCGTTGGTTTTCCCATTTCTTCTAAAATTGGACGAATCCAGGTATTTTGTTACCGGTTATCCCTTTTTTGTATTATCCTGTATATACTTTTTAGGTGTTTTAAAGGCAAAAAAACTCAACCTCAATGATGATACCCCTCCCCCTTCAAAATCGTAAACGCCCGATAAACCTGCTCCACAAAAAACAACCTCACCATCTGATGAGAAAATGTCATTTGCGATAGCGCTAATTTGAAATTTGCACGCTTATAAACCTCTTCCGAAAAGCCAAAAGCCCCTCCCACCAAAAAAATCAATGTTTTAGCCCCTGAATTCATCTGTTGCTGAATGAATTTAGAAAACCCCGGTGAGGTATATTCTCTACCCGCTTCATCCAAAACCACCACAATGGAAGAAGTCTCAATATGAGAAAGTAGTTCCGCCCCTTCCCTCCTCTTTAGTTCAATCAACTCCAGCTTCGCAGCATTTTTCAAGGCCGGAATTTCCACGTATTCAAAATTCACATAATGCTTTAAGCGGGAAACATATAACGCTATCCCTTCCTTCAAATAACCAGCATCCGTTTTAGCAATCGTAACCAATTTAATTTTCATACACAAAAAAAGCATATTTTTGCCAGAATTCTGCTATTCTTGGCTTAATTATTGTGCTTTTTTGGCAAAACGCCTGCAAAACACCTGTATGAAAATTAAACTCTACATAGCCCTCCTCCTGTTTAGCTTCAAAGCCTCTTCCTCCACGGTGATTACTCCTGAGATTACCGATAAGATAACCTCCGACATTACCGATGAAATTGCGACTGCCATAAAATCAGGAAATAGTAAAGCACTTTCTGCTTATTTCACCGACAATGTTGACCTCAAAGTGCTTGCACAGGAGGATGTTTATAGCAAGGCGCAGGCCGAACTAATTGTAAAGGACTTCTTTGCAAAGAACCTTGTAAAATCATTCACGATTGAACATAAAAGCACTAAAAATGAATCCCGGTTTGCTATCGGAAAACTTGAAAGTGCCAATGGGAAATTCAGGGTTTATTTCCTTTTAAAAAAATCAGCGGGAAAGCTGAAGATCCAGCAATTCAGAATAGAACCTGAAAATGAATAGGCCACCGATGAGGCTCCAGATTGGCACATTTATCAAAAATGCCATTCTGGAAGATGTGGGAGATGGGGATCATACTTCCATTGCATGTATTCCGGCCAGGGCAACAGGAAATGCCAGACTGCTTGTAAAAGAGACAGGGATTATTGCCGGGGTGGAATTAGCCAGACAAATTACTAAAACCATAGACAGCAAACTTAAAATAACATCCCTGATAAATGACGGGGCCCGGGTTAATCCGGGAGATATTGTTTTTACCCTTCATGGCCCTGCACGTTCTATATTGAAAGCCGAACGCCTGGTCCTCAACTGTATGCAACGCATGAGTGGAATAGCTACAAAAACAAACAGCCTTGTTCAGCTTTGCAAAGGAACAAAAGCAAAAGTAATCGATACCCGAAAAACCACACCAGGAATGCGCTTTCTGGAAAAATGGGCCGTCACAATCGGGGGAGGTCACAATCACCGTTTTGGGCTTTACGACATGCTCCTGATCAAGGATAACCACATAGATTATGCTGAAGGTATTTCCAACGCCATAGCATCTGCGAATCTTTACAAAAAAAAGAATCCCAGGCTGCAAAAATTAAAGGTGGAAATTGAAGCGCGCAATCTGGTTGAAGTAAAACAAATTCTGTCAGTGTGTAAAACACCAGGTAAAATAACTGACAGAAAAACAGGTAAAACTAAAGTCGGGATAAACCGAATCATGCTGGACAACTTCTCCATCCCTGACCTTAAAAAAGCAGTACATGAAATTGCAGGCCAATACGAAACAGAAGCCTCCGGAGGGATTACCGAAAAAAACATCCGTAAATATGCAGATTGTGGTGTTGACTTTATTTCTGTTGGCGCCCTGACCCATAGTGTCAAAAGTCTCGACCTGAGCCTAAAAGCGTACAAAAGTGGCAAGTAATTTGCTGAAAAAAGTGGCCAGTCCATTCATTATGGCCTCCAGACGCATTGTATTACCCGGCTTTGAAGGACTGCCACTCTATAGCGTAGCAATCTTTTTTTTCAAGGGACTTTATAAAGGATCCATTACCACAAGAGCATCTTCCCTTGCCTTTAATTTTTTCCTGGCCCTCTTCCCTTCCATCATCTTCCTCTTTACCCTGATCCCCTACGTTCCGATAGCAAGTTTCCAGGACACCTTATTTGAATTACTCAAGGAAGTAATGCCAAAAGCTGCTTTCGAAGCATCTGAAGACACCATTCTGGATATCATCAAAAATCAGCATGGAGGCCTGCTTTCGGTTGGATTTATCAGTGCCCTTTTCTTCTCCACGAACGGGGTGAGTTCCATGATTGATGGATTTAACAATACCTATCATGCAATAGCAAGCAGAAGCCTCTTACAACAAAGATTGATTTCTTTAATCCTGGTTCTGATAACAACGCTTTTGCTTGTCATAGCTATTGCCCTAATCATATACAGCGCAATTATATTAAAAGCTCTTCCATTGGGGCACAGTTCCCGTTACCTGATACAAATCGGCCGTTTTGTAATTGTTGTTCTGTTGCTTTTTATGATAATTTCATTCAATTATTACCTTGGACCTATAAACAAAAAGGGCTGGAGATTTATTTCAGCCGGCTCTACTTTCACCACCATTATGTGTCTTCTTACCTCATTGGGATTCGCCTGGTACGTAAATCACTTTGGGACATATAATAAACTCTATGGCTCTATCGGAACCCTGATCATTGTTCTTTTGTGGATTTACTTCAATTCCATCATGCTCCTTCTTGGCTTCGAGTTGAATGCCAGCATACATTCCGCAGGTAAGAACGGTGGAAAAAAATCTTTACTTTAGCCAAAGTATTGAAATAAATGTATCCATTGAAAAGCAGAGCTTATTGAATTCCTGAACGTTTTGTAAACCTGAACTAATGATTAAACGTACTACATTCCTTTTCCTCCTCACATCGGTTTGTTTTTATCAAACCTCCCATGCTCAAAACGACTCACCCAATGGCAAAGCCAACTCCTACCAAAGCGCCGGCAACCCTTACTATTGGAAAAACAAAAAACCTTATGAAGGCTACTGGCAACAGGATATCTCTTATAAAATTAAAGCCAACCTTGACGACAAAACCAACATAGTGGATGGAACGGAGGAACTTACCTATTACAATAACTCCCCCGACGAGCTCAGTTTTGTTTACTTCCACTTATACAGCAATGCTCAGGTAAAAAACTCCTACCTGGCCAACATGTACAAAAACAATAAAGTGGATGTTCATTTTGGAAAATACCAGCAGCAAGGCTTAGGTACTGCTGTTTCATCCATTACACTGAACGGAACTGAGCTCAAAACCGAACTGGACAATACCATTCTGAAAGTTTACCTCCCGCAACCCTTAAAACAGGGCCAAAACATCACCTTCAAAATAAATTTCAAAACCTATTTTGACAATGGCACCATACGCAACCGCATGAAACTGTTTAACGCCTTCGGTTACAAACATTACGACCTGGTTCACTGGTATCCCCGTATTTCAGTTTACGACAGCAAATTTGGCTGGGATACGGAACAGCACATGGATCATGAGTTTTACGGAGACTTTGGCACCTATGAAGTGGAATTAACTTTCCCGAATAATTACATCGTGGAGGGGACCGGGCTTTTGCAGAATAAAGAGGAAGTACTGCCGGAGAATCTGCGCAACAAATTAGATATCCGGAATTTCAGTACAAAACCATGGAATGAGAAACCTTCTGAGATAATCAAACCGGATGGAAGTACCAAAACCTGGAAATATTTTGCAGAAAATGTGCACGACTTTGCCTCAACTGCTGATCCAACCTATAGAATCGGAGAAGTTGAATGTTCACCTGCAGGTCATACCGGCCCTGCAATAAAATGTATTGCCCTGGTTCAGGAACCTCATGCAGCCCGCTGGCAGAATGCTGCCTACTACACCGCAAAGGTGATCAAAATTTATTCCGAGGATTTTGGCATGTATGTCTATCCCAAAATGGTAGTCGCAGATGCACAGGATGGAATGGAATACCCCATGCTAACGCTGGATGGAGGGCAGGACCCGGATTACCGTGGCTTGTTCACCCACGAAATAGGCCATAATTGGTTTTTTGGCATGTTGGGAAGCAACGAAACCTACCGTGCCGCGATGGATGAGGGCTTTACTCAGTTTATATCATCCTGGGCTTATAAAAAGATTGATGGCAATTACCAGATTTTGGGCCGCCCTAAATCAGATTATGTTGCCCGGTTCCTTAAACCCGACCCAATTCTATACAGTGAAGTTTACAATGGATACATGAATGAT
>JABDEY010000039.1 GCA_013286805.1 Bacteroidota bacterium
ATAGCTTTATTCAATAATTCATTTTGCCGGGTCCTGTTTTCCGGCCTTTCGGAAAGGTCGATATACCTCGCCCCGGCATTCCCATTGGCCAGGACGCTGTTGGGGACCGTTTCTACATCTTTGGTAAAAAGTGTAATGTCATTTTTCCAGTCTGCATTACGTGTAATTGTTTTCCCGGCTGCCGCCAGCACCACGATTGTGAGCAGGCCAGCCAGAAGGACGCGTTTTGAAGTATCTGCAGAGCTGAGTTTTTTTAATCCCTTCACCAGGAAAAAGGCAACAGCAATAACAAAACCAAGGGATGAATGATAAATCAGACGCTCACCCATAGTTGCACCAATATTCAGAAAAATATTGCATACCAGAAACAAAAACGATAAGTAAAGCGCGATAGCAAAACACAGCACATGACGTTTCATGAACAGCCATATACCAGCTACGATCATTCCCAAATGAACAAAAATGGAAAGCCAGACAAGCGGACTACTAAAGCTTTTGTAGGGAATCGCGCTATAGGAATAATCAGCTGATAGCGGATGAGGGAATAGCAGCAACCGGAAGTAATTCAGGGTAGTCGAAATTTCCGTAGCCAGTTTTTGGGAAGGCGTTGCAAACAGATAAGGGTTGTTAAGTACTTCCACATCCGGGACATTCGCCTTCAGCACCACGATGGAGAAACGGATTGCAATGTAGATGACAAGCACCAATGTATAAGGCAGTAATGTTTTCAAGCTTGCTCCTATATCATAGCCTTTGAAAAGGTAAAATGCCAAAGGCAATAAAACAACAAGCGTCACCGCATATTCTTTTGACAACAGAGCAAGGAAAAAGCAGAGTAATGCAATGAACAGTTCCTTTATCTTGTTATGTTCCTTATACCGGAAAGCAAAAACAAAAGTCAGGCAAATAAACAACATGGACATAATCTCGTCACGGCTCTTCACATTGGCAACTACTTCCGTATGTATAGGGTGTATCACAAACAGCAGCGTTGCGACAAAAGCAATGTCCGGCTCCATTGGAAATACAACGGTTCGGAGAAAATGAAGCATCACTATTGCAGATACTATATACAGAAGCATATTTACAAAATGGCGAAAATGCATTCCCCTTGCAAAACAATCGGCCTCATTCCATACTCCGTCATTATTTACATCTTCATCAGCATCCATTTTCCCATTCCCGTTCCTGTCCCAGCAATTCTCACCCAGTTTCCCATTTGCCGTAGTGCCTATAAATTCCTGTTCGATAGCAAAGGTGACTATGGACAAAGGCCGGTAACGTCCTCCGGACAATTGGTCTTTCGCGTTCATTTGCCGGTAGAAACTATCATACGCATCTTTGCTGAGAATTTTGGGAATCCCCTTGATGCCTTGCTGAACATATTCATTCTTCCCGATAACAATCCCGTCATCCAGCGCAAATTCATTAAAAACAGAATTGAAATAAAATACCAGACCAACAATGGAAAGTAATATCACCTGAGTCCGGAAATCAGAAAAATACAGCAAAGAAGAAGCCTGTAATTTAATCTGATCCTGCGGAACAGGCTGAGGTTTTGACTTAGGCTTAGGCTTGGCCATAGACCTGTAAAATTACATTTATTTATATTAAGAGGTAAATCGTAAATTTATAAAATGAATTTTAAACCTTCCCTTCGTTTTCTGTTAGCAGGCATTACAGCCATACTGTTGAGCTATCTGTTCCGGGGACCTTCAGATACTGATTCTGCTTCTTCTGCTAAAAAATGGTTATTTAAATAAAGGACTTAATCTCGGGAAAGAACAAAAGTTTAATGAGGCTGTAATTGAAATGAAGAAAGGTCTGGAAATTGCGCCAAATAATCCCGAAATTTGGTACAATTTAGGTGGGGCTTATTTCACTATGAAGGAATATCCAAAGGCAATGGAGGCCTGGGAAAAAACACTGCAGCTAAAGCCCAGTCACCAACAGGCACAACAAGGCTATGCTGCAATAAAAGCAATGATGGCAAGTCAACCGGTAAAAAAATAAACAGCATATATACTATGGCAACAACAGATAAATATGAAATCGCCAAAGCTCTTCAGGAGCTGGGCATTAAGCGCATCAACAAAGGATTGAGTACCGGTACAAAGTGGTTTGAAGTGAAAGGAGACCGGATAGATTCCCTTTCTCCAGCTGACGGTGAGCTGATAGGAATCGTAAACCAGGCCACCAAACTGGATTACGAGAAAATGATGAAAGTTGCAGCAGAAGCTTTTAAAACCTGGAGAATGGTTCCGGCGCCAAAACGCGGGGATATTGTGCGCCAGATGGGTGATGCGTTCCGGAAATACAAAGAGCCTCTTGGGAAACTGGTTTCTTACGAAACAGGCAAGGTTTATCAGGAAGGGCTTGGGGAGGTTCAGGAAATGATCGATATCTGCGACTTTGCAGTAGGACTTTCCAGGCAGCTCTATGGGATCACTATGCCATCGGAACGTCCTAAACATCGCATGTATGAGCAATGGCATCCGCTGGGTATTGTGGGTGTGATATCTGCATTTAATTTCCCTGTCGCTGTCTGGAGCTGGAATACGATGTTGGCTTTAATCTGCGGAGATGCAGTTGTATGGAAACCTTCAGAGAAGACTCCCTTATGTGCAATTGCATGTCAGAATATAATTGAAGAAGTGTTGCAACGTAATGAGGTTCCGGAAGGAACAGTTAATCTGATTATCGGTGATATCCGTATCGGGGAATTAATGAGTGCTGATAAACGTATTCCGCTGATGTCTGCAACGGGTTCAACGCGTATGGGCGTCATGGTTGGAACTGCTGTCGCAAAACGACTGGGCCGCTCACTGCTGGAACTTGGAGGTAACAATGCGATCATTATAACGGAGCATGCGGATATGGATATGGGCTTAAGGGCCGTGTTGTTTGGTGCTGCAGGTACTGCAGGACAGCGCTGTACGACCACCCGAAGGTTAATTATCAAAGACAGTGTATATCAGGGGTTCAAAGAAAAATTACAAAAGGCCTGGTCACAAATCCGCATAGGGCATCCACTGGAAAAAGGAACTGTAGTTGGCCCTTTGATTGACAAGCAGGCAGTGCGCATGTTTGAAGAAGCTTTAAAAGAAGTAAAAGCGGAGGGAGGGAAAGTTGTATGCGGGGGAGAGGTATTGAATGGAAAAGGATATGAGTCTGGGTGTTATGTCAAACCTTGTATCGTGGAAGCTAAAAATCACTTTAAAAAGGTCCAGGAAGAAACGTTTGCTCCCATTTTATACCTGATGAAATATTCCAGCATTGATGATGCAATCGTCCTGCACAATGATGTTCCACAAGGCCTTTCTTCAGCTATATTTTCCCGCAATGTGCTGGAGACGGAGAAGTTTTTATCACCCGAAGGCTCAGATTGCGGCATTGCGAATGTGAATATAGGAACCTCCGGAGCGGAAATTGGAGGGGCTTTTGGCGGAGAAAAGGAAACGGGTGGCGGACGGGAGTCAGGATCGGATTCATGGAAGAATTATATGCGCAGACAGACGAATACCATTAACTATGGTACGGATCTGCCATTGGCGCAAGGGATTCGGTTTGATGTATAAGGCTTGCAGATGAAGGGTGTTAATGGGTTTTTATTTACTGCCTGGTTTTCCTGCTGTTTATTGTTTTTTACACAGACCGGGAAAGCCCAATTACAAACTGATAATTGTCCGACTACCAAGGATGACCATCTTTGGTATGGACTCCTTTCATTAAATAATGCAGCTGTTTTAAGTTTTGAGTTTCGAATTATTCAAAGCCCTGGGTCTGCCGGTGCTGATGTCTGGGCAATTGAAATTTACAATGCCGATGAAGTAATACATGTAAATGAAGTTAGTGTAACATCTGATTCTTTGTTTTTCAAGATGCCGGTATTTGATTCCGAATTTAGATGCAGGCGAATGAGTGCTGATTCTTTGTCGGGAATATGGATCAATCATGCCCGAAAGGACAATAATGTGATACAATTTGCTGCCTGGAATGAAAAGGTGATACCTGTTGAAAAATGTTTGTGCAGCACTTTTTCCGGCAAATGGGAAGTGGAATTTAACCCGGGAACACCCGATGCCTATAAAGCTATTGGACTTCTCAAGGACCCACATTGCGCGGATTTGATTTATGGTACGTTTCTGACGGAGACTGGTGATTACAGGTTTTTGTCCGGATATACTTTTGTAAATGGAAGTGATTCGATGTTTACGCTGCGTTGTTTTGACGGTTCGCATGCATATGTTTTCAGAGCAAGGAAAAGTCGGGATGGTACATTGGAGGGTGATTTTTTCTCCGGTGCGCAGGGACATGAAAAATGGTTGGCCAAACGGAATGAGAAGTTTGAACTCAGGAATGAAGATTCACTTACTTTTTTAAAACCTGGATTTAAGAAATTTGATTTTAGTTTTCCGGACCTGCTTGGGAAACAGGTTTCACTCTCTGATTCGAAGTTTAAGAACAAGGTAGTCATAGTTCAGATAATGGGCTCCTGGTGCCCCAATTGTATGGATGAAACCAGGTTTCTTTCCGGATTTTATGAGCAGAATATGCTGAGAGGGCTGGAAATTATTGGCCTGGCATACGAGAAAACCGGTGAGATGAGCAAAGCTGTTGCCAATGTCGAACGATTAAAGAAAAGATTTAATTGCACTTATCCTGTTTTAATTGCAGCTACTTCAAATGACAGAGTTGCAGCTGCTGAAACACTTCCTGCCTTGAATCAGATCATGTCCTATCCTACTACCTTATTCATCGATAAAAAGGGGAAAGTAAGGAAAATTACTACAGGGTTTAGTGGGCCAGCTACGGGATTGTATTATGATAAATATGTGGAAGGAATTAATGCGTTTGTGGATAAATTGCTGAGGGAGTAAGCTCAGAAATTTTTGAACCTGCCGAATACACCCAATGGCAGCTTGTTCCCTGATTTGGCCTGCAGATAAAGCTCTCCTGTCTGCAAATGTTCACCTGCTTTTTCTCTGAGCAGATTTTCTATGATCAGCGAAGAGAATCCCAATGAATATGCATTCAGAATAAGAAAATGTTTTTCATCCAGCAGATTGAGCACTCCTTTTACCATTTCGTTAATATTATCTTCGAGCTTCCACTTTTCACCTGCGGGTCCGTGACCAAATGCCGGAGGGTCAAGTATAATCCCGTTGTATTTATTGCCTCTCTTTTCCTCCCGTTTCACAAACTTAAGTGCATCCTCCACCACCCAGCGTATATTATCAAACTTAGACAATTGCATATTCTCACTGGCCCAGGAAACAACCTGTTTGATGGAGTCGACATGTGTCACATCTGCTCCGGCTGCCTTTGCTGCTATTGAGGCTCCACCAGTATAAGCAAACAGATTCAGGAATTTTGGCTTTTCCCGGTTCAGTTCTTTTATGGATTGACTGATGTATTCCCAATTAACAGCCTGTTCAGGGAAAATGCCAACATGTTTGAAGGAGGTAAGGCCAAGCCGGAAAGTCAGGCCCAGATTTGAATAATCAATTTTCCATTGTTCCGGCATGGGTTTCAGCTTTTCCCAATCTCCTGCCGAACTTGATTTGGAAACAAAACGAACATGTGCCAACTTTTCCCATTCCTGTATACTCAGCTTTTTATCCCATACTGCCTGAGGCTCAGGCCGGATTGTAAAATACTTCCCGAATCGTTCCAGCTTTTCAAAAGCTCCGCAGTCTATTAATTCATAGTCGTTCCAATGAGCCGGGGTAAGTAAATGCATCGGACAAAGATAAGAAATTCACTATCTTCGCGTTTCTAAAAATGAGTATGGAAAACAGAAAAGTAAGAGTGCGTTTTGCACCCAGCCCCACGGGACCATTGCATATAGGAGGGGTGCGGACAGCCTTGTACAATTATTTATTTGCAAAGAAGCATGGTGGGGATTTTCTTTTAAGAATTGAAGATACCGACCAGGATCGTTTTGTTCCTGGCGCTGAGAACTATATCATCGAATCGCTGAAATGGTGCGGCATTTGCCCCAATGAAGGAGTTGGGTTTGGAGACGGACACCATGCCCCTTATCGTCAAAGTGAACGCAAGCCCATGTACCGGGCGTATGCAGAACAACTGATTGCCAGTGGAAATGCATACTATGCCTTTGATACCAAAGAGGAGCTGGACGAGATGCGTAAGCGAATGGAGGTATCAGGCGGCACACATGCTTACAACGCTATCACAAGGCAAACGATGAAGAATTCTCTCACTTTACCAGAAGATGATGTGAAACAAAGAATAGAAGCGGGTCAGGCGTATGTGGTGAGAATTAAAATTCCCCGTAATGAAGAAGTTCGGGTACTTGATCTGATCCGGGGCTGGGTGATTGTGCAGAGTTCACAGATGGATGACAAGGTGCTTTTTAAATCGGATGGAATGCCAACCTATCATCTGGCAAATATAGTGGATGATTATACCATGCAGATTACACATGTTATACGGGGCGAGGAATGGCTGCCATCTGCTCCCTTGCATGTTTTGTTATACCGGTATCTGGGCTGGGAAAATGTAATGCCACAGTTTGCACATTTGCCTTTGTTGTTGAAGCCGGATGGAAACGGAAAGCTAAGTAAGCGTGACGGAGATCGTTTGGGATTTCCGGTGTTTCCACTGGAATGGAATGACCCCGCTACGAAAGAAGTGTCGTCCGGTTACAGGGAGCGCGGTTATTTCCCCGATGCCTTCATAAATATGCTGGCACTGCTGGGCTGGCATTCGAGTGGAAATCAGGAACTTTTTACATTGGAAGAACTGGTTAATGAATTTTCATTGGAACGTGTGAGTAAAGCTGGTGCTAAATTTGATCCGGAGAAAGCAAAGTGGTTCAACCAGCAGTACTTGCGCAAGAGAAGTGATGAGGAACTTACGGAATTGTGGATGCCTGAATTGACAGAGAAGGGCGTAAAAGCGGATCAGACCTATATCCGGAAAGCTGTTCATCTGATAAAAGAGAAAGGAAATTTTCTGCATGAATTCTGGTCATTGGGAAGTTATTTTTTCATCGCTCCTGAAAAATATGATGCAGATGTTATGAAAAAGAGGTGGAGCGAAGGTTCATCTAAATTCATTGCAGAGTTGAAAGGAGCCTTTGAGACAATGGAAGGCTTTTCTTCGGCTACAACCGAGGTACAATTCAAAACAACTGCGGAAAAAATGGGGATTCCTCCCGGACAGGTGATGCAGTTATTGCGAGTATGCATTAGTGGATTAGGCGGAGGGCCTGCCCTGTTTGGGATTATTGAATTATTAGGGAAGGACGAGGTTGTCAGAAGGCTGGAAAAAATGTTAGATGTTAAATAACAGATGTCAGATTCTAAATTTTACACATTGATTCTTCAAACTATATAAAATGGGTATTATTAAAGTTGAGGGGATGAGGTTTCGTTCGAACCATGGATGCATGGAGGAGGAATCAAGGATAGGTGGAATGTATGTTGTAGATGTGATGCTTGATACAGATTTCACTGAAGCTGCTGAAAACGATAAGCTGTCCGCTACGATCGATTATTGTGAAGTGTACGAGATTGTAAAAGCTGAAATAGGGATACGTTCGAAATTAATTGAGCATGTCGCTCAACGGATTGTAAATAAATTGAAAGCTGCTTTTATTCAGTTGCATTACACCGAAGTAAAAGTTACAAAGCTGAGTCCTCCTATTAATGGTGATGTGGAGAAAGTAAGTGTGGTTATTAATAGTGGGGTGAACTGATTAGTATTTATTTCGTAAATTTACAGTTCTTACAAAAGGTCGGGTGGCCGAGCGGCTAGGCTGAGCTCTGCAAAAGCTCCTACAGCGGTTCAAATCCGCTCCCGACCTCGCTTTCGGTAGTGAGGTAAAATGTCACCTGGAAACAGAAACCATTGGAAACAGTGAATTCCAGGATTGAAATTGAAGAATGAAGGAAGAAATCGCGGGGTAGAAAAGTACGTTCGTTCATTGAAATATTGATTATGGAGGAGTTTTCAGCGTTACTTTGCCTTAAGTGAGGTAAAATGTCACCTGTAGTAAACTCGAATGTAATGAATTGTAGATATTGTAATGGTAGTTGTATAAAAAAGGGAAGGCATAGAAATGGAATACAGAAATACAAATGCCAGGGCTGCAAAAAATATCAGCAGGAAACCTACCGGAACATCGCCTGCCGATCGCAGATAAATGATCAACTGTTGGTGCTGGTTAAGGAAGGTTGCGGAAGCAGAAGTATATCCAGAATCATCGGGATAGCCCTAAAAACAGTGACGAGCCGGATTCTTTCAATGGCAGGAGAAGTAAAAAGAACTGAACCGTTAATGCTGGGAAAGGAATATGAAATGGATGAGATGCGGACCTTCGTTGGAAGTAAAAAGAATAAGTACTGGATTGCTTATGCCTTACAGAAGGATAACCGGAGGATTGTTGAACTGACAGTTGGCAGAAGAACCAAAACAACTTTGAGACAGGTATTGAGCACCCTTTTATTGGCAAATGCCAAAATGATTTACACGGACGGATTAAATATTTACGGACTGATAGTTCCCAAAGAAATTCATAAGGTGACGAAGTATAACATAAATTATATCGAGCGCATGAACTTAACTTTACGGACACAAATAAAGCGATTAAACCGGAGGACTATTTGTTTTTCAAAAAGCCTGGTTATGTTAACTGCGGTTTTGAAATTGTACATTTGGGGCTAATTACAAGGCTCCGGAATATCTCCTCAAAACTCCTCATTGTTCCTGACGAAAAACCATGACCGAGGTGATGATTTTATAGGTCCAGTTATTGAAAACGCTTCAGGAGAGCCCTATTTTAACAGTTGTAATTCCACTATTTGAGCCGCGAATTCAATACTTTGATGCCTTTTTCGTAAATTTATGATGTGAAAAAAACAAGTAAATATCATTTGGATTTTGCGGTAGACAAGCTGACAAACTCCATTGAAAATATTTTTACGGGCGATAGTTTTCCAACTGATATCTCAGTTGTCACGAAGGAAGATTTAAAAAGTGTAAGGAAAAAAAATGGCTGGCAGTTTGATTGGAATTTTGAGTTTAAGCAACCAGACAGAGATGTTTTCAAGCTGACAATAGTAAACAATTCATCTGTTATACAGGGGTTGACAAGCCTTACAGTTAAAACAGATAATGTTTATATACATCTGATTGAAAGCGCTCCATTCAACATTGGAAAGAGTAAAATTTACGCCGGTGTTCCGGGCAATATTGTAGCCTATGCCTGCAAACTATCATTTCAAAGGGGGTTTGACGGTTATGTTTCCTTCTTGGCAAAAACAAAATTGATTGAGCACTACACTAAGACTCTTGAGGCAACTCATTTCGGAAAAAATTTAATGGTGATTAACACACCTGCAGCACTAAAACTTATTGATAAATATTTTTAAAAGGAAAGACTATGGGATTAATCAAAGAACCTCTTGATGTTGACTTTTACGTTGACCCAAGGCCATTAACCAAAGAAGAAGAAAAAGCAATAAGCGATTTCATCAAAGCTGATAAATTAAAGAGATCCAAAAAAACTGTTCGGAAAATGCATACAACAACCCGGAAAAAGGTCGCTGCATAATATGAGGAACAAATTTGAATCCAAAAATGTTTCACCATTATTTCACTGGCGAAAAACGATCCACACAACATGTTGAAATGGGATATACTCAGGAACAATTATCTTTTGAAAGTGGTATTGAATTACGTCAAATTGGCAGGATTGAACGAGGGGAAATAAATACCGGAATTAATAGTGTTTTTGAAATCGCTGAAATTTTAAAAATAAACCCAAAGGATTTATTTGATTTTTAATCTCTGAGATTTTTTAAAATAGGATGCAGAAAATTAAAAGCGTTATCATTTAACAATTACAAGCCGTTTATTTATCCTTTCTTCTGGACTTATTAAACAAATATTATAAACTCCTTGAGCTAAATTGTTGGCATCAATAGTTGAACTACCGAAAAGCATTTGGTTTAAAACCACTCTCCCATTTATATCAATAATATGCAGTATGCATTTTTCGTTAGAGTTCGATTTTATTAAAAATCTTCCATTCGTGGGATTTGGATAAATATTTATCGAATTGTTAATGAAATTATTTTGAATACCTAAAGGGGTATTCCATTTTGCTATATAATTAGCGGTAACTCCCCCGGCTAAAGCGAAAGCGCCACCAACGTATAGGTCGGAATTATAAACGGCCAATGCCAGAACAGTAGAATCTGTGCCTGTTCCAACAGCCGACCATGAGCTTCCGTTCCATTTTGCAATACGATTTGCAGGATTACCGTCAGCTGTAGTAAAATCTCCTCCAGCATAAAGTTCTCCGTTATAAACGGCCAGTGATCTAACAACGGCATTCATTCCTCCACCTACAGCAGACCAGTTTGTCCCATTCCACTTTGCAATATTGTTAGCAGAAACACCTCCGGCATTGGTGAAAGTTCCTCCTGCATATAATTCCGAATTATAAACTGTTAATGTGCAAATATTGCTGGACCCATTCATTCCCGTTCCGACAGCTGACATTGTTGTTCCATTCCATTCAGCTATACAATTAGCATTAATACCTCCGGCAATGGTAAAATCTCCACCAATAAATAACTCGGAATTATAAACAGCAAAAGCATCGACAATGGAATTACTTCCTGTTCCACCCATTGAGAAGCAAGAGTCCCCATTCCATTTAGCAATATACTGAGTATAAGCCCTATTTCCAGCTTCAATAAAATCTCCTCCTAAATAAAGGTCTGAATTATAAACTGCCAATGCATAAACCACACCAGCGTAGCCCCCCACTTGGACTCCGGGGGAAGACCAGTTTATATCATCCCAATTGGCAACGCCTTGCCCCCCTGCAGCAAGTTTTCCATTATAAACAGCTAAAGAAAAAACATCAGCTCCTAATCCTGATCCAGCAGCAGACCACGTCGTACCATCCCATTTCGCAATATTATTTGCAGCATTACCCCCGGCCGATGAGAATCTCCCTCCGGCATAAAGTCCCGAATTAAATGTGTCTAAGACATTAACATGGTATAAACTCATGCCAGTGCTAACAGGAGACCATGTTTGTGCAAATAAAACGGCTGTATTTATACTTAGAAAAGTAATAAAAAAGAGGGTGTGTAGTGTTTTCATTTACAGTAAGTTAAGCAAATTTGGCAATAACAACAATTTATTTCTTTTTGCCTATATAGTGCACTATTCCGAAGGTCAAACACCTTGCGATAGTAGCAGCAGTTTTGAAATTTCTTTTGGGGTTAACTATACAGCTTTCAGATAATTTCCTCACTTTTCCTCATTCTTCCTGAATCAAAATCGTAATCGAGGTGATAATTTTATAGGCCTGGGTGACGGAAATGCTTCAGGAGAGCAGGATTCAGGTGTTGGCTATTACAGCTACAGAGTTATTTTACAACCAGTTCTCTTTAGGGTCTTTGCTGGTATTAATGACAGCGAGAACGTATGCTGTTTTTATAGCTTCGTCCACGTAAAAATGAATTAGGTAGGGGAACTTTTTAACGAGCTTACATCTAATGTTCTTGTACCTGATCTGGTAGAAAGGATTTTTCGAAATGGCTAAAAACTCCTTGTCTACGGCTGTTTCAAATTTGAGGCCCAACCCTGCAGATTCGGTATTGTAATAATCGATTCCGTCCTGAATATCAATTCCGGCACGGTCTTCAATCAAAATATCATACATTACTTTTTGTGCTTTAATTGCTTCTTGACCCTGCTCCAGGGTTTGAAACTTTCTGGGGTAGCTGTTCTGATACGCCCTTCAACAATTTGCTTATGCCACTCAGGCACCTGAAAATCATCCGCGCTTTGTTCGACGGTTAAGAACTCAAGTGATTTTAAGAACTCAATGAGTGGTCGTGCCTTATTGAGTGCTTTATCGGGGATATTTAATACAAGTTGCATGGTTTTGGATTATTGGAAGCAGAATAAATTATTTATTTACACTACGAATGTACCCCAAAAAAGTGATAATTAAAAGGGACAGAACCTGAACCATCTGCTAATAAAGGGATGCAAGCAAAACCCAGTTCTGTCCTAAAAAATGTTTCACCATTGTTTCACTACGAAAAAATGACCTCCACAACAAATTGATTATCAGATTATTACAAAAAAGGTTCAAATCCGCTCCCGACCTCGGAGTAAAATGTAAGCCACCTAACTATCAATACGTTAGGTGGCTTCTTTTTTGTTTACAGTCAATATTACGGTCAACTGAAAAAGCATCTAAGTTTTATTGCAAAATGGCAAGATGATATATTTAATGCTTTACACGAAAAGATAAAGGCAAAATAATTTAGGTCTGGGACATAACAGAAATAATAGTCTCAGACATACTTTAAGAGATCATCATTTTTTCCACCGGTTAATTTGGTTGAAAGTACCTTACCCGCATTTTTAGTACCTTTATGTCATGATGCGTATTTACTTGGATACATCTGTGATTGGGGGAGTTTTTGCCAAAGCTTTTTCGATTGATACAAAATCTTTGTTTGCCAAAGTAAACAGTCAAGAAGCGGTAATTCTGGTTTCGACCCTACTGAAGTAGTTCATCTTCGGCAAATCGAAACATTTTCATTTTAGCTCCCATAAAGGAAATGTTTCAACATATTGTGTTTTGAGGATAATCCTGATTGGAGTTGACAGTCCTTCCCTCCTATAACCACCTCGCTGCCTACCGGAAATACAATACCTGATACCGAAAATACAATGGACTCATTTAAGTGATTTCTTTTTCTGAGATTCGTATAGTTTAAACAAACACCCCACAATGAAAAAAGAACTAATTGCAGGAACGAAAAAGTTTGCAATAATTGGCTTATTATCGGTTTCATTTTCTTTCGTTGCTAACGGGCAAAATGCCTACGTAAGCAATTCCAGTAGCAATAACGTATCTGTAATTAACCTTGCAACCAACGCTGTTACTGCTACTGTTTCAGTTGGCAGTTATCCTTTAGGCGTTGCGGTGACCCCTGATGGAACCAAGATATATGTTACAAACTGGAATGGTAATTCTGTTAGTGTAATCGACAGCGCCACCAATGCAGTTACGGCTACTATTTCAGTTGGCAACGAACCTGATAATGCAACCATGAGCCCCGATGGAAATACGGTATATATTGGGAATTATAAGGATGGTACTATAAGTGTCATCAGCACTGCTACCAATACCGTTACTGCTACCATTTCAGTTAGTTCGACTATTGACGGTATATGCATTAGCCCTGATGGAAGTAAGTTATATACAAACATAAGTACCACCAATACCATAAAGGTCATAAACACTGCTACCAATGCTGTTACCTCGACCTTCACAGCCGGTAATTATCCTTCAGGATTGATCTTCAGCCCTAACGGGAAAGAGGTATTTGTAACGAATTATAATGGCGGTACAGTAAGCGTAATAAATACCGCTGCTGATACTGTTTCTGCTACCATTACAGTTGGAAATAATCCGCATGATGTAGTTGTAAGTCCGGATAGCAAAACGGCATATGTTGCTAATTACGGGGATGGCACAATAAGTGTAATCAATACGGCTAACAATACTGTTACAGCTACCGTTACCGTTGGCACAGACCCTGATGCACTGTCTATCAGCCCAAACGGATCCAGTGTATATGTCCCGAACCATTCCAATAATTCAGTAAGCGTCATCAGCACCTCTACCAATACGGTTACAGCTACCGTTAATGTCGGAACAGGGCCGAGTACATGCGGGATAAAAGCTCCCCCAGCCAAAGCATCCTACGCTTATATTACCAATGCAGGCAGTAATAACGTATCTGTTATCAACCTTTCGAGCAACACTGTAACAGCTACCGTTCCAGTAGGGGATTATCCTATTGGAGTCGCTGTAAGCCCTGATGGGAGTATGGTATTTATTACGAACTATGGTACTTATTCGAACCCCGGAAATACTGTAAGTGTAATAAACACTGCCACCAATACGGTTTCTTCTACCATTACAGTTGGATCGGGTGCTGATGCCATAGCAATTAGCCCTGATGGAACTACGGTATATGTTACAAATTACAATGATGGAACAGTAAGCGTTATAAACACTACTAACAATACGATTTTAGCTACAATCACAGTAGGTTCTGAACCGGATGGTGTATCCGTTAGCCCGGATGGGAAAAGTGTTTATGTAACGAACCAGGGCGCGAATACAGTAAGTGTAATTAACAGCGCTACCAATACTGTTAAGGCTACCGTTACTGTTGGCAATGGACCAGCAGGCATAACCTTCTTACCGAATGGTACAGAGGTTTATGTTAGCAATAGTCAAGATGTTACAGTAAGTGTAATTAATAGTGCTACCAATACTGTTGCTGCTACCATTTCAATTGGCACTACACCTCAGGGTATTGCGGCAAGCCCGGATGGAACTACGGTCTATGCAGCTAATTTTGGTTCCGGGACAGTAAGTGTAATCTCTACAGCAACCAATACTGTTGATGCTACCATTACAGTTGGATCTAAACCTGAAGGTGTAATGGTAAGTCCTGATGGAAAGAACGCATATGTTGCAAATTACGGCAGCAATTCGGTGAGTGTCATTAATACCGCTACTAATACAATTATTTCTACCATTTCGGTTGGTACCGAACCAGATGCATGGGGGATTTTTATTACGGGTGGGGGAGGTAGCCAGATTACCTACCCAAGCATCCCTGTAATTGCTGCTTCCACTTCTTCAACATGCAGCGGCAGCAGTGTTCTTCTGAACATTACAAGTGGCAAATTAAACAATGCTACTGCCTGGCACTGGTATAGCGGAAGTTGCGGAGGAACAAGATTGGACAGCGGAACAACATCAATTACTGTTAGCCCAACGGCTACGACCACTTATTATGCACGGGGAGAGGGAGGCGGAGTAACTGGAGCTGCCTGCGGTAGTATAACTGTTGCAGTCCTAAAAGCAACCGCTTACATAACAAATATGGGTAAAGCTTCAGTGTCTGTGATAGATGTCGCAAGCAATACTGTTACGGACAGTATTAGGGTTGGTAACGATCCAAGAGGCGTTTCTATAAGTCCTGATGGGACCAGGGTTTATATTGCTAATGCAACTGACGGTACCGTAAGCGTAATAAATACTGCTAACAATACTGTTATCGATACCGTAATCGTGGGCAACAATCCCGGGGCCTTAGCTGTAAGTCCGGATGGTACTAAGTTATATGTTTCGAATACCGGTAATGGTACGGTAAGTCAGATAAACACTTCTAACAATACTGTTTTGGCTACAATTACAGTTGGCAATAGCCCTGAAGGTATTGCAGTTAGCCCAGATGGAACAAAAGTGTTTGTTGTAAATCAGTCATCCAATTCAATAAGTGTAATCAATACTGCTACAGCTACTATCAGCGCCAGTATTACAAATAATCTTGGTCCTGCTGTATTTGGCTTGGCTGTAAGTCCTGATGGAACTAAATTATTCGTTACATGTGAGGGCGGGGCAATAAACGTCGTTGAAACAGCAAATAATACGGTTTCAGGTACCATTATCGATGCAGGTAATCAACCGGTAGGGGTGGCAGTTAGCCCGGACGGTACCAAGGCCTATGTTGCAAACGCGGGAAACGGTACTGTAAGCCAGATTAACACCACTACTTTGACTATTTCAGCTAATATTACGGTTGGGAATAACCCCTTTGGTTTATCCATAAGTCCTGATGGAACCAAAGTATATGTCGCAAATGACAATGATGGCACTGTAAGCGTAATCAATACCGCTACCAACACTGTTTCGGCTACCATTAAAGTTGGAGTTCAACCGGTTGCATTCGGCAATTTTATTACTAACCCATGCGGTGGCAGTGCCGGTGTTCCCATACTCAGCCTCACTGATTCTTCCATTTGCTCTGGGAGCGGAAGCAGTGTTGATTTAAGTATAGCCAGCGGAAACTTAAAAGGCGCAACGACCTGGCAATGGTACAGCGGCAGTTGCGGAGGAACAAGTGCAGGCAGTGGAGCATCCATTACTGTTAAGCCTACGACCACCACCACTTATTACGTCCGGGGAGAGGGCTCAGGTGTAACACCCGGCAATTGTGGCAGTGTAACAATTACTGACAATCCCCTGCCTGCAATACCCACCATTTCACAAAATGGTAATATACTGACATCGAGTGCATCAACAGGTAATCAATGGTACCTGAATGGCAACATTATATCAGGTGCTGTTTCTGTGAATTACATGGTAACTCAAAATGGAAATTATACTGTTCGTGAAACGAATAGTAATGGCTGTTCTTCCACCTCGGCAGCATTTGATGTTACTACTACCGGATTAAACAGTTTAAGGGATAGTAATTTTATTTCTATTTTTCCTAATCCTTCAAGCGGTCTTTTTAGTGTTAAGTCCTCTGTTTCTCTTTCTTTAATCGAGGTTTACAATGTTCTTGGGCAGAATGTTTTCTCAGCCGTTCCTATATCTCCTGTTCCATCTACCATTGATTTATTGGGCCAACCCAAAGGGATTTATTTTGTCACCATTAAAGGATCAGTCGGGCTGATCAATAAGAAAGTGGTTATAGAGTAATTTGTTTTTTCAAGCAGACTTAAATGCAATATGCATTGGAATTAATAAAAAGTCAAGGGATTAACAAATCCGTTAAAGTAGGGTTTAGGTTTCCTTATTTTTTGTCCGGGTAGATACAGAAAAGGCTCGCCCTTTTCATCACGCATTGGCACGTCGCAATTGCGATCGGTACGCCATTTTTTTGGAAGAAAAACAAGGTCATGAATTACCTTGTTTTGGATTGCATTACGCACCTGTTCAGCATCAATGCCCAGACTGGCTTGCGCCTGTTGGTAGCCGGTTGTTTGGTCGACGAAGGGGGTGAGCGTATTTACCTGCAAGCTCAGCAAGCCATGAGAATATTCGCAGTACCTGCAACGTATCGAATCCATGTATCCATTGGGAAAGTGGCTGGTCCCTTCTCTCACTTCGCCATGCATTTCCCCGGTCCACATCGCGCTGCTAATGGCAACCTGGGTTGTGTTGTTTAAGGTATAGTTAAGCAATAGTGCGCCTGTTCTGAATCGATCCAGCAGGGGCCGGGCCAGGATATCATTTTCTGTTATAAAACCAACACGATTAAAAACCATTGAAACCATTCCTGTGCGTTGGGTAGTACCAACACGGTTAATATAAATATTTTGGGCATAGCCTACACTGTTCAGTAAACCAGTTTGATTGGAAACAGATGAAAGAAAGTGGGTGATGCCGGCGGGATCATTTCTGCCATATCCATAAACTATGCCCAGCGAAGCAAATCCTTCAGGATAAAAACAGGGAGGTCCCAGATTTTTGATGTTTTCGTAGCCTCTCACATCGGCATTTACCTGTAGCGGCCCCTGAAAGTAATAAGCCCTGACGCAAACTCCCAGGCGGTCAAAACGGTTGCCGAGTGCGGCCACCAGTCCTATGCTTATACCATAATGTACAGAAACAATCTCCTGACACTCCGCGGTTTTCAGCAGGGTCTGGAAAACCAGACAAAAAGCCTTAAGTCGGTTTATTGTTGACATGGTTACGAAAACACCTTGGTTAGCTCCGAAGACGAAGCAAGGTAGAATTTTTCAAACGACCTAAGGGTGAAGGTGTGAATTATGTAAGATTTTCAATAATTTGAATAACGCCAGCGTATTTGAAGGTGCGTACTTTACAACATTGCTGCAATGGAAGTTTCTGCTCTTCATCCTATTGCTAGGCGAATCTACATTTGCCCGGGAATGTCCGGCTCCGGCTGATTCGGCAAAATTCTAGCGAACTATTGAAACGTTTTCGAAAAAAATAGAACTGACAAGGTGTATCTACAGCCTGTTTCTGAGTTCCAGGTACGGGAAATAACGTATTTAAAATCAACCCGGACAATTCAGGCAGTTTGGGTCTGCAGGATTTTAATATTGGCAAACCTGCGGTAGTTACTTATCAATAGTATTGGGTACTATTTTTTAAATTCTGCTATGGTTCCAAAAGGCCCATATTTATGCTGAATTTCTGAATACCCATCGGCATAAGGGCCGAAAGGATAGTCAACAGGCTTATCTGAGATATTGGGCCAGTCTTTTTTCAAGTCCATGCCGGGCCGCATCTGGGAATTTACAAATGCGGCAACATCCCATGCTTCCTGATCGCTGATCTGAGGATTAGTATACGTAGCAGTGCCATAAGGCATATTAGCCTTTACATATCCTGCAAATCGAGATACGCGAAATAGCCCTGCGCCGATATTGTAACTGTGCATCCCCCACAAAGGGGGATATTGATAAGCAGCTTTATTTTCATTCAGTCTGCCTTCCCCATTTTCCGAATGGCAACTGCTGCATTTTCGGGAATAAATTATTTTCCCCTTTTCCGGATCGGCTGCTCGATCCATAAAAGCAAGATCGATAAGACCTGAACCATTTGAAATTCTCCCTTTTTTTACATCTTTGCCAAGCCAGTTAATATAGCTGATGATTGAATTCATTTCTTTACCAACAGGGTCAATTGCCTTTCCATTCAAACTTCGTTGAAAACAATCGTTCACTCTTGTTGAAACAGATTCAACCGAGCCCGACCTCTTTCTCCATTTAGGGTAGGTGGAGGCAGCTGAACCATAATTATTCCCAAATGGGCGTGTTCCTGCGTCTAAATGACAATTCTGACAATTCATACCATTGCTGTAAGCTTTTCCGATTTTCCCGTTTGGGCCAAAATAGTAAGATGTGTTTGAAACAAGGTTTCTGCCGTATCGTATTGCTGCTCCCTCCTTCGTATTGGGGATTGTAGAAGTATCAGGCGCTTTCCATAGGGCAGCGGTTATTCGCTGATCATTCGTTGGATTTTTTTTCTGAATATTTTCAACGGGTTGCGTCGTTTTTGAACAGAAGTCAGGTAAGCCGGCTATTGCTGCATAAATTAATGCCGCAATGACAAACAAAAGGAATACAATTGTGAATGTAAGATTTTGAATTGCGTTTAGAAGATGTATTTCATTCTTGTTTTTCCCTGTCATGCGTATGATTCACTAATTCTTTGTAGTGGCTATGAGCTAGCGCCCGGGCAATCTACTTCTTTAAAACCGAAAATTTCCAGTCCCGGTAAAAATAATAATAAACGGGTATTGGCAAAAATGAAGGGATGATAATACGTCATTTTTAAGGGTAAATAAAAAGTAAAAGTTTTGTCTTAACTTTCCAAAAGGATACATCGGTAACCATAAGCATGGGAAATTTAATTCCACGACTAATTTTTCGTGTAACCGGCTGGAAGGTGGTGGGGCACCTCCCGGAGTTGAAGAAATATGTTGTAATTGGCGCACCTCATACCAGCAACTGGGATTTTGTTTTTGGGATGTGTGCCTGGAAGCTATACAATCTAAAGCCCAGGTACCTGATTAAAAAGGAGGCCTATCGATTTCCTTTCAGCCTGTTTTTAAAAGCAACAGGTGCCATTCCGGTGGATCGAAAAGGAAGCCATAACCTGGGAGATTCTCTTGTTCAAATGTTCAGAGAAAGGGATGAATTTGTCACCATCATATGTCCTGAGGGCACCCGTAAGTTTGTGAGCTCCTGGAAAACCGGATTCTATTACGTGGCAATGCGGGCAAATGTGCCAATTGTGATGGGGGCACTTGATTTTGGAAGGAAAGTTACGCTGCTTAGCGAGCCTTTTTACCCTACCGGTGATATACAAAAGGATTTCGGGACCATTCGGGCATTTTACAATAATGTCATTCCGAAAAATCGTGAAAATTTTGAGATTGAGAATATCCGCCCCGAAGGCAGGGAATAGTTGCAACGTCAAGAAAACCGCCTTATCCTTTTGGATGCCCGGAGATGGAACAGATACAACCAAAATCATAAGCAGTGGAAACAGGGTCCTTCAATAATGGACCGAGTAGCTCCATTGGTTTCCATTTTAATTCTTTCAGGCCGTACTTTTCCTTCAGAAAGAAAAGCTCCAGTAAATTGAATGGTAGGACTAGTTGACGGAAGATCCAATTTTCCGGTAATTTGTGAACAATAAAGCATCGTAGGTCTCTGCAAATTCAATAGTACCCACCTGCAGAATCTTCAGGGAAGTGTTGCTATTTTAACAATGAGAAAGTTTAACCTTACCGATAGCAATTATTCGTTCTTCTGCCATACGATTAGCGGCTTTATAAGTAGGTATTTTTTCCGATTTGGCAATTTGAAAAATAGCTGAAAGATTATCGTAAATACCTTCAGTTTGTTTCATTGCCCGCTCCCGGTTATAACCATGCAACTCGTTGTATACATTTATAAGCCCTCCTGCATTGACGACAAAATCGGGAGCATATAAAATGTCTTTTTTTATCAGCATTTCGCCATGCAGAACTTCATTGGCAAGTTGATTATTCGCTGAACCACAGATAATGGAACATTTCATTCGTCCGATGCTTTCCTCATTTACAGTAGCACCAAGCGCACAGGGAGCATAAATGTCCATATCCAGATCAAAGAGTTCTTCCCCCTTCACCACTAAAGCTCCGGTTTCATTGGCTACCGACTTTAAAAGCTCCTGTTTTATATCTGTAATCCAAATCCTGGCGCCTTCCTTTATCAATTGTTTTACCAGGCTTTCTCCCACATGGCCTACTCCTTGTACTGCAATTCTTTTGCCCTTTAAACTGTCATTACCCCAGCGTTCCTTGGCTGATGCTTTCATGGAAAGATAAACTCCATATGCGGTAGCTGGTGAAGGATCGCCACTGCCTCCCAACAACTCAGGAATGCCAGTGACATATTTGGTTTCCATATGGATGTATTCCATATCCTTTGAATTCATTGCCACATCCTCCGCGGTGATGTATTTTCCTCCCAAACTGTTAACAAACTTCCCAAACCTTCTGAGCAACGCTTCATTCTTAATCTTCGTCGGGTCTCCAATGATAACTGCTTTTCCACCACCCAGATTAAGACCTGCAGCAGCTGCTTTATAACTCATGCCCCGGGAAAGGCGCAACACATCCTTCAGTGCTTCTGCTTCATTCGAGTAATTCCACATTCTGGTTCCACCCAATGCAGGGCCTAATACCGTATTGTGTATTGCAATGATTGCTTTGAGGCCGGTGTCTCTATCATTACAAAATAGCACCTGTTCGTGGTTATCAGTAAACATCTGGTCGAGAACGCAGTCGGTTTTTATCATACAGTAGTCTTTTTTGCCTTTGCAATTATTCGTTTTCTGTGAAGTATTCCCCAATCCCGCAACTCGTCAATAACCTTCTCCAGTGATTTGCCATAATGCGTCATGGCGTATTCTACAACAACCGGAACGGACGGGTAAACAGTGCGCTTAACCAGCAAATTGGTTTCTAAATCACGTAATTCCTTGGATAACA
>JABDEY010000040.1 GCA_013286805.1 Bacteroidota bacterium
TGCCTCTTTCAGTGATGGTAAAGCATCCTGGTATATGCCTGCCGAAAGCGATTTTGTGAAGAGTGCCTACATCAATTGCAAGAATATTTCCATTGACTATGGAGTCATGGAAAAAGCTCCGAATGTATTTGTACGTATTTCAGATTTCGGCTGGTCAGATCTCGGTACCTGGAGTTCCCTCTATGAACACATTCAGCTGGATGCAAATAAGAATGCAGTCATCGGCAAACAGGTAATGCTATACGACACCCACAACTGCATTGTTAATGTGCCCAAAAATAAACTGGTTCTGCTTCAGGGCCTCGATGGGTATATCATTGTGGAGTCGGATAATATTTTATTGGTTTGCCGCAAAGAAGATGAGCAAAAAATACGGCTTTTTGTGAATGACGTCAAAGTAAGCAAAGGCGATAAGTTTATATGATATCCATCATTGCCAGAGCAATGGGAGTTAACTACCTTACCGACAAAAATAACGATAAACATGAATAATGTAAACATTCAATCACTTCATTTTACTGCTAATCAGAATTTAAAAGATTTTATTACCGAGCATGTGAGCAAACTTTCCCATTTTAACAATCGAATTATGGGGACAGATGTTTGTCTTAAACTGGATAAGTCCGATACAGATGAGAACAAGGTATGCGAAATAAAACTTATTGCTCCCGGGAAAGATTTTTTTGCGGAACGCCGGTGCGAGTCCTTTGAAGAAGCTGTAAGGCAAACAGTGCATGCCCTCAGGGAGCAGATCAGCAAACACAAATTCAGCTGATTCAGAATAAGCTGATTCAGATCAGGTGGTTTTCCTGTAATTCAATGCAGCCCAGGTATTCAATACGATACCAATAATCAAAACGGCTCCTATCTGATGCAGAATATCATGCAGGCCGCTCCCTTTAATAACAATCATCCGCATCACATCAATGAAATAACTGATCGGGAAAAGGTGTGTTATAAATTGTGCCCAGCCCGGCATACTGTCGATAGGTGTATACAGTCCGCTCATCATATTAAAAACCATCATAAAAAGAAACATCAGTGAGTTGGCCTGCTGCTGGCTGTCACAATAGGTAGAAATCAATAGTCCAAACCCAAGTATGGCAATCAGGAACACCTCCAGAAAAAGACACAGAAGCGCAATATGACCTACGGGGATAATACCATAAACTACCCATGCGATCAATAAACCCACAGTAAAAACGATAAAACCCATGACAAGAAAGGGAATGAGTTTACCCAGAATAAACTGATATTTTTTAATCGGCGTAACATTGATCTGCTCTATGGTCCCGATTTCCTTTTCCTTGACAATATTAAAAGCTGCCGATAAACCCGCAATCGTTGTAACAAGGGAGACCAGTATGGCAGGAACCATGTAAATATAATAGGTCAGGGCCGGATTATACCAGAAAGAAGGTATGACATCAATAACAGGCAGGCTATTTGTACGGGAGGGCTCTACCCATTGCATACGTATATCAGCGTTGTAATCCGTCAGTATACCGCTCAGATACCCAAAGCCCACGCTGGCTTTGACTCCATTGATGGCATTCACTTCAATTGCTATTTTCCGGCCCCCTTCACGAATCAGGTCCTTCTCAAAGTTGACGGGAATTTCAAGAACGATATCGGCTTTATCATTTTCAATAAGTTTATTTGCTTTGGAATTAAAATCAGAATATCCTGCAAGCCTGAAATAGCCGGAAGACATGATTTTATCCACCATTTTCTTCGATATACTTGAATGATCATGATCAACGATTGCAATGTTTACATTCTTAATTGTATAATTTGCAGCCAAAGGCAGCAGAACAAGTTGTAATGCCGGGGCAATGAGCAGCCTTCCGATAAATCCTTTGTCGCGGAAGAGTTGCCTGAACTCCTTCATTAATAAGAATTTCAAGGGTCTCATTATTCCAGACGAATTTTAAAATTCCGCAGGGCAAGCGCCAGAAAAAAAACAGCCATTCCAGCAAGTATGAGTGTTTCCTTCCATATAGCTGAAAAACCAAGTCCTTTCAGCATAACTGCTTTTACGATGATATAATACCATCTGGCGGGCACAATGTTGGAAATGAGCTGCAAAACAATTGGCATATTTTCAATGGGGAACATATAACCGCTTAATAACATAGTAGGCAACATCAGTCCCAGCATGGAAGTAAACATAGCTGATTGCTGAGAGGAAGTCACTGTAGAAACCAACAACCCCAATGAAAGGGCGGTGATAATCAATAAAGCACTCTCTCCAAATAAAAGTAACAGGCTGCCCTTAATAGGCAGGTCCAGCGCATACACGCTCAAAATCAATATGGCACACAAATTTATAAGAGACAAAAATAAATACGGTATGGCCTTGGCAATAATTACCATCAGTGGCTTGACGGGCGACACCAGCAGGATTTCCATGGTCCCCAATTCCTTTTCCCTGACTATAGACACAGAGGTCATCATCACGCACACAAGTAAAAGTACCATGGCCATAACTCCCGGAACAAAATTGGGTGCCCCTTTCAGGTCAGGATTATACAGCATTCTGACTTCAGGTTGTATGGTAAAGGGAATAGCAGACGTAGGCACAAGCTGTGCCTGATAATCACCTACTATGGAAGAAACATAACTGGTAAGTGTAATCGCCGTATTCGGGTCAGAAGCATCTGCTATCACCTGAATTGATGCTTTATTCAAATGTAAAAGGTCAGTATTAAAATTAACAGGGAAAACCACCGCCAGTTTGATGGTACCTTCTTTAAATGCTGCATCAATCTGCGAAGAGCTCATCAGTGTTTTCTGTAAACTGAAAAACTTACTACCTTCCATTTTATCAATGATCTGTTGTGAGGCTAAATCCTTGGCATTATCCACCACAACTATATTGGCTTTCTTTATTTCATTGGTAAGTGCAAAACCAAAAACAACAATTTGAATGACAGGAAGTCCGAACAGCATAAGCAGGGTCTTCCAGTCCCTGAAAACATGGTAAAATTCTTTTTTTACGAATGTGAACAATTGCTTCATTAGTCTGCTGAACGTTTTGCCTGTCTTGCCAGTTTGTAAAATACTTCATCCATTGTTCCAACCCCGAATTGCTTTCTCAAGCCGGCAGGAGTATCCAACGCATCAATTCTTCCATCCACCATGATAGAAACCCGATTACAATATTCAGCTTCATCGAGGTAGTGGGTAGTAACAAATATGGTAATGCCCTTATCAGCTGCATCATAAATCAGATCCCAGAACTGCCTGCGCATACTTGGGTCGACACCACCCGTTGGTTCATCCAGAAACACAATTTTGGGCTGATGCACAATAGCTACAGAGAAGGATAGTTTTTGTTTCCACCCTAAAGGCAAGGAACCTACCAGTTTCTTTGCTTCATTTCTTAACCCCAATTTAGAAATAAGCTCATCGCTTTTATCTTTGATTTCTTTATCCGTTAATCCGTAAATACCGGCATAAAATTCAATATTCTCCAAAACAGTAAGGTCCTCATACAATGAGAACTTCTGGCTCATATACCCAATGTTCTTTTTTATTTCCTCCGTCTCCCGGAAAACATCAAATCCGGCCACATTGGCCTCACCGGAAGTAGGAATAGAAAGGCCACACAACATCCGCATAGCGGTGGTCTTGCCTGCCCCATTGGCCCCCAGGAAACCAAAAATTTCGCCCCTATGAACTTCGAATGAAATTTCATCCACTGCTACGAAGTCACCGAAACGCTTAGTTAACTTATTCGTCTTTATGACCGTTTCCTTCATTCTTCTGATTTAATAAACGTATAAAACAATCCTCCACAGTCGGAGTAATCTGCTTAAATTCAACATGCGTGTGCCCCTTACTTTGTATATAACTGAGGGCCTCCTGTTCAGCGCATTTTAACGACACATGCAGAAATTCTCCGAAAGCATAACAACTAAGAATACCTTCAAAACTCCGGAGATCCTTCAACAAAGCATATATTCCATCTGACTTGGCTGCATATAATTTTTCCGGGTATGCTTTTATCGTATCCTCCGGAGTATTGATGGATAATAGCCTGCCTCCAAGAATAAGGCCTATCCGGTCACATCGGGTAGCTTCATCCATATAGGAGGTCGAAACAAGGATCGTAATCCCCAGTAACTTCAGGCGATGAAGCATCTCCCAGAATTCTTTACGTGAAACCACATCCACCCCTGTAGTTGGCTCATCCAGAAAAAGCACCTCCGGCTTATGAACAAGGGCACAGCAAAGGGCCAGTTTTTGCTTCATTCCTCCGGACAATTTGCCTGCCCTTCTATTTTTGAAAGGCTCTAATTGCACATAAATATCTTTAATCAGTTCATAATTCTCTTTAATGGTGGTGTTAAAAACGGTAGCAAAAAAATTCAGATTTTCTTCAACGGTCAGATCCTGGTAAAGTGAAAACCTCCCGGGCATATATCCCACAAGGCCTCGTATTTCTTTAAAGTCCTTCACTACATCATGCCCTGCTACAGTAGCTGTCCCTTTGTCCGCTATCAGCAAAGTAGTCAGCAGTCGAAAGAGGGTACTTTTGCCTGCACCATCCGGGCCTATAAGTCCAAAAATTTCGCCCTTGCCAACTTCAAACGAAACATCATCTACAGCAAGAACAGTTTTCCTGTTATAGGTTTTTGTAATATTACTGAGGGTGATTGCATTCATCTGAGCCAATTTGCGGGTATAAGTCTGATTAAAACTTCATCTCCCCGTACATACCTATTTTCAAAAACCCATCATTTACCACTCTGATTTTGATGGCATAAACAAGATCGGCCCGCTCATCTTTAGTCGGAATAGTTTTAGGTGTAAATTCAGATTTATCGGATACCCAATAAATAATTCCATTGTAGACACCATACTTTTTTGCGCCTTTGTCCACTCTCACATTTACTTTTTGCCCAAGCTTTGCAAGAGTAAGCTGGGAAGCTGTGACGTAAGCTCTCATAATCAGGGTGTCTGTCTCTGCAATTTTATACAGGGCCTTGCCCGGCATCACCACCTCATGATCCTGGGAATATTTAGTCAACACCGTTCCCCGTATCGGGTTAATAATACGGCATTTGACAATCTGATCCTTTATCTGGTCTATCTGTCTTTGCAGGGGCGCAACACTCTTTTCAAGTGTAACAGAGGTGATCCCCAGTGAAGATTTCAGTGCATCAATCTGCTTATTAACCATGTCAACCTGAGTATTGGCATTATCCAGCTGCTGTTGAGTAGCTGCATCCTTCATTTTCAGGTTGACCATACGTGTCTGGTCCTTTTCGGCTTCAGCTAATTGGGATTGAAGGGAAGCAATCTGTATGGAAATATCCGGGATCTGACTTGTAGTGGATGCGATCTGCGCTTCAAGCTGTTTCTCACGGAGATATAGCTGAATGCTATCTACATAACCCACCATTTGCCCAGGCTGGAGCGTCTGTCCCTCTTCAATTGTAAATTCCTTAATCGTTCCGGACGCTTCTGTCGAAACGATCGTTTCAACTGATTCAAATGCCCCAGCTGCATCAAAATCCTTTTCGGTATTCGAGCAGGACGCAATCAGCATGCATGCTGCAATCGTTTTAAAAGCTAAAGCTATATTTCTCATCATTTTAGAAATAGATTAATTAATCGCCTGAAGTATTTCTGTAATTGTATTCATCCAATAATAATTGAACCCGGTGTACCAGCAGATTTTGCCGGGCCTGTTCCTCCGCATCCAGATCACCGATGTATTCGAAGGTCGTAACAATTCCATTTTCCAATTGGGCCCTGGCTGAATTTTTAACTTCCGTCAGTTTGTTGATAATCTCCGTATCCTTATTGATCATTTGCTGCAGTTTGACAATATCCGTGCTTTGCTGGCGAAGTGTGAGATGGGTGTTAAACAGAAACACCTCCTTCTGAACATCAATGGTCTGCTGATCCAGCCGCAGGATTTGCTTTTGATTTTTCTGCGTATAAAAACCGCCTAAGGGCCAGATCAGCCGGATCCCTCCTATATAATACCATTCAGGATTAACATCAAAACCGTTTAATCCAGGCAGCGCATAACCACCCTGGCCGAAAAGAGTTATTTTAGGCCGGTTACTGTTGTTCAGCAATTGTTCCTGCACAACATCCGTTGCCTTTTGAAAATTATATAGCGCCAATTCCGGGCGCCGGATACTATCAGATACAGTCAGCGACCCCGGCGTTTCAAGCACAGTGCTTTCATCAAGTGTCCGGTTGACAAAAAGACTCAGCATGTCCAGGTAGGCCTTTCGTGATGCCGATTGATCTATCCTGACCTGTTGTTGTTGTAATAATTTGGCCTGTAACTGATTCAGGCTGCTGGTTAAAGCGGTACCCTCATTTACAGATGCCTGCACTAAATCTATACTGTTCTGAATGTCCTTTTCTACCAGTTCATCCAGTTTCAGTTGTTCGGAAATTAAAAGTGTACCAAAGAATAATTGATTGATCCGGTCTTTCAGAGCATACAAAGCCACTTCATTACTTTCTTCTTCAATAGCTGCATTTGCCTTAAATAATTCCTTCTGTTTCTTTATAACTCCGCCCTCATACAAAGTTTGATTTATTTCCCCGTGGGTATTGAACTGGTCCTTGGATAAAGTTGGAATCGTCAGATCCAGGCCCGGCAAATGAATGGCAAAAGGTATAGTGGTGACCGCACTCTGATAGGTAGCCTGGCCATTGATAGTGAATTGGGGCAAATAACCTTTCGCCGCATTTGAAATATTGTAATCCCTGGTTTTTTCAATAAGACCTCTTTGTTTTATTAAAGGGTAGAACTGACGCGCTCTGCTGTAACAGGAATCCAAAGACAGAGGTCCCGGGCCGGCTGCATAAATGGCCATATTGAAAAAAAGAAATCCCGCAGAAACACAAATTCTCTTCATTCGAAAACATTTTACGCAAAATAACGTAATATTCCGGCAGAAACAGGTGACTAATCCTACATAAATAAATGAGCAATGTCATTGAATGGGATGAAAGGGCCCCGTAATTTTAAAATCCGTAAAAGGATTGCATCTTTACAGTACATGAAATATATTTTTATTGCGTTCGCAGTGCTCGTATCTGTAAATAGCTGGTCCCAAAGCGACAGGGTATTGTTTAACATTCTTGCCTCTTCGGACTCGTCTTCCATGCCCTCTCTTTTAAGTCGCCCCGACTCTGTCCGAACCGCAATTTTCGTTGCGGCTACATTTCCATCGGGACTTATGAAGCTGAACGAAATTCAAAAATCAACATTTGTTTCTTTTCAAACGTTGCTCGCTATATACAGCCAGCACAAACAGAAACAGCTTTGGGAAATGACCAGATACCCTGGGTTAATCACTGTTCTTAGTACAAGCAAGGCGAAGCAGGAGAAAAACGTCGAGGCCCTGTTGACCAAATACCCTGACAAAATAAAAATTCAGGCATTGGATTTTTACAAAAATGACTATCGGACACTGGTTGAAATGGAGAAAATACATCAGGATTTTGAGATGCAGGTGGAAGCACTGACCGGGAATTATCCGGATGAATTTAAAAAAGCATTCTTTCTGTTGATTCATGATCCCGAAGTATTAAGTCAGTTAATGACAAACATGAAAATCACCGCAACACTCGGAGAGATATACAGAAGAAACCCTTCATTAATGAACCGCCTGGCAGATTCTCTGAGTGTGGAACTGGCTGCAGAAAAGAGCCTTGAATTCGAAGATTGGAAAAATGGGATAAACAGTGACACATTGCTTCAACGGGAATTAAAGCAGATTGCTGAAAATTATGCTGCCGGGGAAGATAGTTCGGGCACTGCGGATTTTGCCGGAACAGAGAACATTATCAACATTACAGCGGGCACCACTCCTTACCCCTATTGGGCAGGTTATCCATCCGGGATGGGAAGAAACTATTGGGCACCTTACCCTTCCTGGTACCAGATAGGCCTTTTCTGGCCTGCTCATGGCGCAATTATTATTTACAATTTGCCAGCTTATGCTTTTGGATGGTGGTACTTCAACCATCCTCCTTATGCAGACAATCACCCCCTGTCATCAAAATTCTTTGATAACCAGTATGAAACTCACCGGAACTTCAACTCCGGATTCAATAAAAGCATTCACGAATTCAGAGAAGGAGTCAGATAATGAACGTATTAAAGTACATATTTGAACCCACATCGGTAGCGGTTATTGGCGCTTCTTCCACGGTTGGCTCAGTAGGTAGCGCGATCTTTTCCAATCTGCTTCAATCCGGTTTTCAAGGAGCGGTTTATCCCGTAAATCCAAAAAACAGGCAAATTATGAGTGTGCGGGCTTATGCTGATGTCATGAGCGTACCCGACTCTATAGATCTGGCCATTATTTGTGTACCGGTTTCTGCAATTGAAAAAGTCATTCTGCAATGTGTCGAAAAAGGAATAAGAGGACTGGTTGTAATAACAGCCGGATTTAAGGAATCAGGAGCTGAAGGTAAACTGCAGGAAGAAAAAATAAGTACACTGGCGCGGGAAAACAACATAGCGCTAATAGGGCCTAATTGCCTGGGGGTGGTCAATACACAAAAACAAATCAGCCTGAATGCCAATTTTGCGATTGGGATGCCACATTCCGGAAATGTAGCCCTGATATCACAAAGCGGGGCAATCGGTATTGCTGCACTTGAATATGCACATCAGCACGATTTAGGTATATCAAAATTTGCATCCATTGGTAACAAGGCCGTTCTGGATGAAAGCGATGTGCTGGATTATTTATTAGATGACCCTTCCACGGAAATAATCACCATGTATGTGGAAGACATCAGCCGCCCGGCGCGTTTTTTCGATTTGGCGAAAAAAGCCACCACAAAACAAAAACCCATCATTGTTATCAAAACAGGAAGGTCCGTACGTGGTGCCATTGCTACACATTCACATACCGGAGCATTGTCCAGTTCAGACACGGCCTACGATTCTCTTTTTGCCCAATGCGGGGTAATCCGGGTAGAAACACTTTCCGAATTATTCGAAATTGCCAAAGGTTTTACCTGCAGGGTACAGCCCAGGGGAAATCGGGTTGCCATTATTACCAATGCGGGGGGTATAGGGGTTATTGCCACTGATGCAGCTGAAAGGGAGGGCCTGGAGTTGTCAACATTTGAACCTGCAACCCTGGATGCTTTAAAGAAGGTTTTGCCGCCAACCGCTAACATAAATAATCCGGTTGACATAATTGGAGATGCGGATGCCAGGAGATTCAGCAATGCACTTGCTTTAATTGTAAAAGACAAAAATGTAGATGCACTGATCATATCGGTTACCCCGACAGTAAAGACGAATATGGATGAGATCGCATCCACTTTGTGTGAATTTGCAAAAGCAAACCCTGACCTCCCGGTTTTAGGCAACCTTATGTCTTTTGAGCCGGATCCTTCTTTCGTCCAGGTATTGGAAAAATCAAATATCCCGAATTTCGATTTCCCGGAAATTAATATCCGTGTGCTGGCTGCAATGATTAAATATTATGAGTGGATCAAACAACCTGTAAGGGTGCAGCAACTTTTTGAGGCAGATAAACAAGAGGTCCAAAATTTACTGAACAATCTAAAGAATGAAAACAGGGTCCAGCTTTCAGAACCGGAAACCTATCGTGTGTTGCAGGCCTATGGCATGAAAGTAGTTGAATACGGGCTTGCACAAGATGCGGATCAGGCAGTATTAATTGCAGAAAAGATCAGTTACCCGGTTGTATTGAAAATAGTATCGCCGGACATTTTGCATAAAGTGGATGTCGGGGGTGTAAAACTCAATCTGCTAAACGAAAATGAACTGAGAAAAGGCATGAAGGAAATTACTGCAAGCATTCAGCTTAAAGCTCCCCATGCTAAAATTCAGGGCTACCTTGTACAAAAATACTTCACAGAAAAGGGTATAGAGGTAATTGCCGGAGCTAACCTTATAAAAGGTTTCGGAGCCTTGATCATGTTTGGGCTTGGGGGAACTTTTGTAGAGATTTTTAAAGATGTTGCTTTCAGGTTAGCTCCTTTGACCAGACAGGATGCACTGAATATGATTCAGCAAACCAAAGGCAGTCAGATATTAAAAGGCTTTCGCGGACAATCCGCTTACGATATTGAGTCCATCGCGGAATACCTGTTACGGTTATCACAATTGCTGACCGATTTTCCCGAAATAAAGGAACTGGACCTGAACCCGATCAGAGCCCTGGAGAATAGTAAAGGAATTGTGATTATGGATGCCAAGGCCATCCTTATTGAGCGTATAAATCAGATTGTGAATTAGTTTATGCATCAGATTGTGAATTAGTTTATGTTTAAGCCAAAACTATTTTCGACTCTTAAAGGTTATAACGGTGAACTGTTTATTAAAGATGCGATTGCAGGAATTATTGTCGGAATAGTGGCTCTTCCATTAGCCATTGCTTTTGCAATTGCATCAGGTGTTTCTCCGGAAAAAGGATTGTATACAGCGATTATCGGAGGATTTATTATCTCCGCTTTTGGAGGTAGTAAAGTACAGATCGGGGGTCCAACCGGAGCTTTCATTGTCATTGTTTACGGCATTGTTCAAAAATACGGCGCAGACGGGTTGACGATAGCGACTTTAATGGCCGGAATTATGCTTGTGCTAATGGGCCTGGCAAAATTCGGTTCTGTCATCAAATTTGTTCCTTACTCCCTGATTGTAGGTTTTACAAGTGGCATCGCACTCATTATTTTCTCCTCTCAGATAAAGGACTTTCTCGGATTAGACATGGGAGCTGTTTCCTCCGGGTTCATGGATAAATGGGCTGATTATTTTACCCACATGAACTCCATTCATTGGGCTTCTGCCGGAATTGCACTGGGGACGGTAATTATACTCGCAGTATTTCCAAAGATTTCCAGTAAAATTCCCGGATCATTAGTGGCAATCGTGTTCTTCACTCTCTTAGTAAACGTATTAAAACTACCTGTAGATACCATTGGCAGCCGTTTTGGAACAATACCTTCTGCTCTCCCCTTCCCTGTTGTACCCCATCTTGATTTCAAAATTATACAACATTTGGTTCAACCCGCTTTCACCATCGCACTTTTAGGCGGTATCGAATCCCTGCTTTCAGCTACAGTTGCTGATGGTATGATTGGAGGCAATCACCGCTCCAATACCGAATTGATAGCCCAGGGCGGTGCAAATATTTTCTCCGCACTGTTCGGAGGTATTCCCGCAACCGGAGCAATTGCGCGTACTGCTACGAATGTGAAAAACGGAGGGCGCACCCCGGTTGCCGGTATAATTCATGCCGCTACACTTTTATTAATTATGCTTTTTATTGGAAAATGGGCAACCTTGATTCCCATGTCCTGTTTAGCCGGAATTCTGGTAATCGTCGCCTACAATATGAGTGAATGGCGCTCATTTATTGGGGTTATAAAAGGTCCCGGAAATGACAAGGCAATTCTTCTGACTACTTTTGCATTAACTGTTTTGGTTGATCTTACCGTAGCTATTGAATTCGGCATGGTACTTTCTGCCTTTCTTTTCCTGAGAAAGATGGCACAGACCTCCCATATAAAGATTTCCACGGATGACCTGAATGAGAGCGAAGAACTGGCAGATCCTCTGGCCATCAGTAAATATAAAGTTCCGGATGGCATTGAGGTCTTTGAAATAGAAGGCCCCTTTTTCTTTGGAGCTGCATCAAAATTTACTGAATCAATTAGGTTAATTGAGCGAAAACCCAAAGTGCTGATTATTCGCATGAGGCATGTTCCTTTTGTCGATGCAACAGGACTTCATGCATTGGAATTAATTTATCAGGATTCCCTGGATAAAAAAATAAGCTTAGTACTCTCAGGGGTAACCCCGGAAGTTTTAGCTGTTTTAACCTCTTCCCGTTTACTTTCCAGGATCGGAAAGGAAAATGTATTGCCCAATATTGATGAAGCCCTGACCCGGGCAAAAGAAATAATCAGCTGATATTAAATCCGGCCCTTAATGTCGTAGTACCAGCAATTAATCATGTAATACCAACAAGGGTATATATGTATGAAAAGCCATTTCCTTCGTGTAGCTGCCATTAAACATCCGGTCAAAAAAACCGTGTTTGCGCCTGATCATGACCAGCATATCACTTTTATGCAATTTCAGATAATCTTCGATTCCTTTGACAGGCTCATCTTTTGAGGGAAATGACAAATCATGACTAAGCCCTTCAAGAATATCATCCATTTGTTCTGTTACTAAAGTCTGCTCTACGGGAATTTCTCTGGTATCACCCGCAACATAAAGAACATGAATTTTTGCATCTGAAATACCGGCCAGATCCCTCAATAAATCGAGGTTAGCCGTTTCATTTATTTCCTTAAAATCAAATGCAAAAGCAAGAGACGCAAGATTCTCAAAACAGGCTTCAGCAGGAACAATAAGAACAGGAACCCTGGCATCAAGCGCAACAGCGGTAGCCGTACTTCCCAAAAATGCAGAAACCAGATTATGTCCTTTAATTCCCATAATGATGAGGTCATAATTCCCTGGCTTGCCCAGTTCAATAATTTCATTATTGGCAAAACCAGCCTCAGCAATACATTTTATTTTGACTTCCGGAGCAGAATGACTGATCTCCAGCTCTATCCGTTTTAATAATTCCAGATTTTCGTTTTGAAGATCCTCAAATGCAATCACCGGCATGACCGGGGCATCCGAAATCATAACCGGAACATTGTATACATGAACCAAAGTTATGGTTGCTTTTGTCAATTTTGCCAGTTCGACAGCATACTTGACCGCATTTTGAGCGGTTTCTGAAAAGTCCGTCGCAACCAGAAAGTGTTTCATTTTAGTAGTAGTGCTCATGTGTTTTTTAATTTATAATTAACCACGATATGTTTTAGAATGAACCAGGATTTATTTCCCATTTGCATAACAATGATAATTCAGGAACACGGAATACTACATGACAATAATCAGTCTTAAAAATGAAGTTAATCACTATCCAGTCCCTGACAGATTTATACCTTTGCGCGGATAGCTTATATTCATACTATTGATCAAATGAAAAAAATTCTGGTTCCGCTTGATTTTTCTAAATGCTCTGCAAAAGCTTTGGACTATGCCGTATCCCTGGCTAAAAGGATAAATGCCCGCATTATTTTACTCCATGCGGATCAAACTTCATTCATTCCTGCCGAAACCCCATACGAATTTATCGCCGGGCAGATAAGGAAAGAAGAACAGAATTCAGTGAATAAATTAAAAAGATTAGCCGCTAAAGTAAATTTGAAAAGTAAAGTAAAATGCAGCTATTTCTGTAGTCAAGGCTCCCCTGTGGATTCAATTCTGGAAAGCGCTGTTAATGAAAAACCGGATTGGATCGTGATGGGAACAAAAGGAGCAAGCGGAATCAATGAAATGCTGCTCGGAAGCAATACCGCCAAAGTAATTGCAAAAACAGCATATCCTGTAATTGTAGTTCCTGAAGGTGCTGCCCCCGGAAAGATCAATAAAATAGTATACGCGACCGATTATCACCTGAATGATCTGAATGCCTTAAGACACCTTGTTAAGCTTGCTCAGTTATTTGGGGCAGCAATAGATGTAGTGCATGTCACCGATGGGGAACACCAGATTAATAAAGAAAATGACCTGCTCGCTGATTTTAAAAAAAGTACAGGACGGAAAATAACTTATAAAAAGATCTCCTACCATCTGGCCTTTGGGAAAAGTATAGAAAAGACACTGGATAAATTTGTAAAGGGTCAATCCGCAGACCTATTGGCTTTATCCACACATCATCGGAATTTATTCGATCAATTGTTCGGCAGCAGCATCTCCAAAACAATCATTTATCACAGTAAGATTCCCCTGTTGGCATTTCATTACAGGAAAGATCCCGTCATTTTCACATAAAATGCGACAGGTCAGGGAATAATTAGGTTGAATATCCAATCTATTACTCTACATTTACTCTTCGCATTATTTATCCTATACATTATTCTTCATGAGGCAACTTAAAATAAGCAAATCCATCACCAACAGGGAAAGTACTTCTGTTGACAAGTACCTTGGGGAAATTGGAAAGCATGACCTTATTACAGCGGAAGAAGAAGTAATTCTGGCACAGAAAATCCGGGATGGAGACCATGCCGCTCTGGAGAAACTGACAACAGCTAACCTGAGATTTGTTGTTTCCGTGGCCAAGCAATACCAAAATAACGGATTGAGCCTTGGAGATCTGATCAATGAAGGAAATCTGGGCCTGATAAAAGCAGCTTTGCGTTTTGATGAAACAAGGGGGTTCAAATTTATCTCCTATGCTGTCTGGTGGATACGTCAGTCCATTATGCAGGCCGTTGCGGAACAATCAAGAGTGATACGGCTTCCCCTGAATAAAATAGGTTTATTAAACAAAATAAAAAAGGCCAGAGTCATTCTGGACCAACGGTTAGAGCGGGAAGCGACTGTGGAAGAACTGGCCGAGGAGTTGGATGCTTCCGTTAACGAGGTAAGAATTGCCATAAGCACTTCCGGAAGAACCGTTTCATCCGATGCTCCTTTCTCTTCCAATGAAGATACTACCCTGACAGATGTTCTGTTCAACCCGGATGATCCCAGGCCGGACGATAAACTGATGAGTTCCTCCCTGAGTACGGAGATTGAAAGAGCGCTTTCCACCCTTACAATTCGTGAAAAAGAGGTCGTTACCCTGTTTTATGGAATAGGTTTAAATCACGGTTACACCCTGGAAGAAATAGGCGAAAAATATGACCTCACCCGTGAAAGAGTAAGGCAAATAAAGGAGAAAGCCATCCGAAGGCTCAGAAATGTATCCAGAAGCAGAATACTTAAGACCTATTTAGGTTAAATTGGAATTTAGCAGATAATTACCTACCTTCGTCGGGTAAATGTTCTCATTTATAGGATAAATGGACGCTCCGACGAAAGAAAGCAGTATTCTCGTACCCATTGACTTTTCGGAATTAGCTCTTGTCGCATTAAAGCAATCCTTCAAATTTGCAAGGATGTCCAATGCAAAGATCATTCTCCTGCATGTCATGGATGAGAACTCAACTGCAGAGACCGAAGAAAAGTTAAATAAATTAGCCAAGGAAGCCAGTACCGAGTCCGGCCTCAAAGTTGAAGCACTATTGCTGAAAGGAAAAGTTTATGAGCAAATCATTGAAACAGCAGAAAAAATTGCTGCAAAATTTATTGTCATGGGTCTTAATTCTTCTCCCATTGGTATTAAGAGCGTGTTGGGAGCAAATTCTTTTAAGCTCATAAAAGAAGCACAATGTCCTGTGATTACCATCAAAGAAAAACTGAAACACGATGAATGTAAAACCATCGTTTTACCGCTCGACCTTACCAAAGAATCCAGAGAAAAAGTAGGCAGGGCGGTTGAATATGCTAAATTTTTCAATGCTTCCATCCGGATCTTATCCGTTTTTTCCCCCAGTGAGGTTAATTTGGAAAACAAACTGCTGGCCTATACACACCAGGCCAAAGAATACATTAAAGAAAAGGGGGTCGCCTGCTCTAATAAAACCATAGAAGCCAGTAACAGAGCAAGAATAGTTATTGATTATGCCAATAAGATTGAGGCGGATCTAATTATTTATACAACTCAATCCGAATCAAGCCTCAAAGAGGTTTTTAGCGGCACGGCATCACAACAGATCGTAAATCTTTCCAACATACCGGTGATGAGTTTACGTCCTATGCAAAGAAAGGACACTACCTCCTTTACGATATAACAAATCCGGTTTTTGTTTTCAAACTGTAAAAGGAGCAAAACAGAGCAAAGTAATAAAGGACATGGTTGAACTGGCAAGGCAACTTGGTCATGAGGCAATTGGAGATTGAACTATTAACAAATAATAAAACACCATGTCATTCCAAGCATACATAGATAATTTTAAAGCAAAGATTATTAAAACACCCTAATTTTATGAAAAGAATAATAGCAACAGCTTTTTCAATTCCCATTCTGGCATTAATTACTTTTTCCTGTAAAACATTAAAAACAACAACAAGTTCAGAGCCTTCAGTTTCTTCTGCCGTTCACTTAACCTATAACAGTGATATCAAAATAATACTGGACAAATATTGTAACTCCTGCCATGATAAGCCTGGCAAGAAAAAAGGAGATTTCACAACTTACCTTGGGGTAAAAGAAAAGATTGACAATGGCTCATTCAAAGAAAAGGTATTCGATAAGAAAAAAATGCCTCCTGTCAATAAAGAACCACTGACAGATGAAGCTTACAATAAATTAAAATTCTGGTCTGATGCCGGTGCTCCTGAACAGTAGTGAGAACATGTAACCAGCAGAAGCAATGAAAAAAATAAGTCAGGTAAATTTTTGGTGGGCCAAGAATCTGTCTGGCAGTACTGAAAAGTTAAACGATAAATTCACAGTTCGGTTCGGGGAAACATTCGTCGATTTTCTAGGCAACACCACTGTCTTTTTGATTACATTAACATACATACACACCGTATTGCCCTGTTTCGAAATTCTGGTAATATCAGGTATTTGGAGTAAATTAGCTAAGGTCAAAGGAAAACACGAATTCCAGCTCTAATAAAATGAAAAAACTTTACAGTGGTGCAAATCGTTCATAGAAAGGGATGTGCTCTTAAATGTTTGAATGAAGAGGATCTGAATAATAACAAACCAGGTAAATGATAAAAATCCCTCCCATGAAACCAAAGAAAAAATCAGCCCAAAAGAAACCAGCCAAGAAAGCAGCGAAATTTTCAAACAAAAAGAAGTCGCCCGTAAAAGCGAAAAAGAAGGTAGTCAAGAAAACGGTACTTGCAAAGAAGAAACCTATGAAGAAGGTATCCGCTACAAAGGCCAAAGTTAAACCTGCGAAAAAACCAGTCGCAAAGAAGCCCGTTTCAAAAATGAGTCAAATTCCGAAATCAAAACCTAACAAGAAATCCAAGAGGACCAGGACTGTACAAAAACCTTTGTTCTCTACTCATGACGACAGTAACATTCCAACATTTGAAGCAATTGAAATGGAAATAACGAAATTGCCAACTGCAGAGCAAATTGTAGCTGATGTGGATAATGAGATTGGTGAAGGTTTGGAGGACAAAGATGAAGGAGGAGAATTGGATATTGATATTACGCTGAATTAAAAAGCAGAATACAAGAATAAGTTAATAACAAGAATGACTGTACCTCTCACTGACCCAGAGCTCGCCAAAGTAGATGCCGAATTCCGTAAGCAAAGGCAATCATTTATTGTTGCAATTTTTCTATTTATGATTTTGGCGGTCCTGGCTCCATTTTATGGAAAGCACGGCAGTCATCCATTCCTGGACATAGCTCCACTTCCGGTAACCGAGTCCATTTCAATCGGATTGTTCAGCATTTTTCTCGTCAGCATATATTTCAGACAGGTGGCTACAATAAAGGAAGACCTTAAGACAAAGGAAAAGCTGATTGTAGAAGGTGAGCTACTGAAAAAGAGAAAATCCTTTGCAGATAAAGAGAGATACGTGTTCTTCATTAAAGATGTGGATGCTTCTTCGGGTGGAAAACCAAGAAAAATAACAGTTGATCTGGCAGAATATGTAAGCTTCGGACTTTCAGAAAAACTTCACATGGAAATGACTCCGAAGGCAAATTTTATATTTAAGGTTTCAAAGATAAAGGAACAGCCTGCTACGAAAACTAAACACAAATGAAATCAACAAATCCCGCCATAGAAATTCCCCTCAGCAAAATAAAAATTGTTTTTTTATTGCTTGGAGGAGCTATGTTCGTGGCTTTGTCAGTATGGCTCTGGACAATCGCTGATACCCAAAATCATTATCCGGCAATCTACGTTCAGGTTGTGGCTGTACTTGGGTTTTGCTTTTTCGGATTAATTCTATTCGTTGCTCCAAAAAAACTATTTGACCAAAGACCTGGCCTGATTATTTCAGATGAAGGCATTCAGGATAATACGAGTGCATCAACAGGCAGGTTTATTCCCTGGATGAATATTACAGGATTTGACATAATGAAGGTAAAGAGTACCAGGATTTTACTCATAAGGATTAACAATGCAGATGAAGTAATCAGCAGAGAAAGTGGATGGAAACAAAAAATAATGAGATTTAGCATGAATACATACGGAACTCCTGTTTCCATTGGAAGCGGAACACTGAAATGCAACTTTGATGAGTTGTTAAAAATGATGAATGAAAGATTTAATTCTGTAATGAGGCAATAAACTAAGTGTATTAAAAGAATTTGTTATTCCCTCAAGAGATTATACTGTTGAACCCCCGAAATATGTAGTACAATCAAACTCTAATTTTGCCATCCAACTATTTTGTATTTTCATGTAACCTGATGATCTCCAGTATTCAGTTAAATGACCTAATGATTGGATCCTTCCAGTAAAATACACGTAGAATATCTCTGCAACCAACCGTTCTGGAACTTTAAAAAGTCAGGGAATAATTCCTTCTGCAAGGTCTGCAAGGAAAACATTCACGATTTTACCAGCTCAGAAATTCAATCGGTTAAACAGAAGATCACAGGCAATGGCGGACAAATCTGTGGTTCCTTTTACAAGGAGCAGTTCGTAATAGATGAGTACACTCAAAAGTCACCCAACCATTTGAAAATGCTATTGGTTGGGGCAATTTCAATGCTAACAGCCACGTTCAAATTGGAAGCACAGAAATTAAAGAACGATTCTGCCAAAGTAGAACAGCTTCAATCTCCAAATCAAACAAATACCAGCACATCCAGGGACTCATTAAATAGCAGACCAATTACAGCAAGCTCGGATACTACAAAGCCATCAACAGAAGCTTCTACACATAAAAAAGTGAATAGAGGAGCTCGTATTTGTAAAATAGGCAATAGAACATTTTATATTTCCTGGCGACCTCTATTTTTTCATTCATATTATGCAGTTAGAGGAAGGGTATGTTACAGTAAAGGTTTTTAATAAAATGCCCTATTCCAAATCCCTATTTTACCTCTTATTATTGGTGTCTCTGGATTGTGTGGGGCAAACTTCTGAATGTGAAACCTGTATCCTTAAAGACGGAAAATATTATTGGCTAAGTCGGGACTATTGTAACTTTTTCAACAATGATACCTTTGGAAAAAAGGGTATGAGTTCTGGAAAAGAGCTTTCTAAATTTCAAGTTTTATTTCACAAGGGGAATATGAATTTCCAGGAGATGACCGCTTAGGTTTTATTTGCATGACTGGATGGGGATGGCGAGACAAAAAAGCATACAATAAAAGGCACAAATACATGACTTTCACAATTTCGGCAAATAATAAATCCTTCACCAAGAAAACAAAAACCAATAATTTAAGGTTTAAGAAACCGATAACTTTTAACTGTTCAAATTAATGATTTCCCGTTACCTCATATACATACTGGTTCTATTGTGCTTTAAAGTATTCGGGCAAGAAGCTTTAACAAAACCTTCCTGTTTTAAACTCCCTTACGCTGTAAAAACAGGCTTTGAATCTATTTATCCAGACGTGAAAGATGTATGGTGGCAGGTCTTGGATAATGAATACTATTGGGCAATGTTTATTAAAAACAATGTTTCCTTTAAACAAGAATTTGATTCAACTGGTCATCTAACTTCTGCCTATCGCTATCACGATACATTACTGTACAATGATAAAATACCAAAAAACATAAATGACAGTTTTAAGTTTTCTTATCCGAATGCAATGCACATTATATGGAAGATTTCAGACAATGAATTTACTGCCACATTTTATGAACAACATAATCAACAGTATGAAAGCTACGTTGCTTTTGATTCCCGTGGTGCCATTATCTATATTGACAGAGACTTCCCTGATGCTGAATTACTGCCAACACTCATAAAGACATACATTGAAGATAAATTCTCAGGGATAGAAATTGAAGGTAAGGAAGAGCTTCACAACAACAAACACCAATTTAATTTACTGGTATCAAAAAATGATACGATTAAATTGGCTCTAACCTTTGATGGAAATGGAAAGCTTACTAAAAAGCGAAGGATTTGGCTTCAAAGAAACAGAAAGGCAATTGAATAAAATTTCACTTCTAAAATGGATGGTCAGTTCCAATTTATAATGTGTTTAGGATTCGGTGTGGCTGCTTTTACTGGATATAGTTCCAATATTTCCAAAAAGGAAACCGAATGCAAAACACTGGAACCAAAAGACAGTGCCGATTACGTAAAACTCAAATATGATTTTTATAAAGGTAAAAAGAACGGAATGCTTTACGAAAGGAAGCTTGCTGTAGATAAAACAGATAGCAATTATTGTGATAGCTTCTGAAATGATAGAAATGTCAGTAACTTTAAGAAACTTAAAAACAATACAATGAAAACACTGAAAAGGGCAATTGTAACGACCTCTTTGTCAGCCCTTATATTTTTGGCATTTTCTTTTGCTGAACCGATCAAGCCCAAAGTGGTACAAGGAGGATACATTCCTGGAAATGGTTGCGTACCGGATAAGGAAACAGCATTGAAAATTGCAGAAGCTATATGGCTACCTATTTATGGAAAATCCGTCCTTAATGAAAAACCCTATACTGTTGATTTGGAAAACGGTATTTGGTCTGTTACAGGGACTTTAAAAGAAGGATATGATGGAGGCGTCGCACATATTCAAATTCAAAAAATTGATTGTAAAATAACAGAAGTATTTCATACAAAATAAATAGCAAAGAATCACAGGAGAAATCCTCTAACTTAATTGAACAATCTAATATTTTACTAATGAAAACACCCATCCTCTACTCCATTATTCTGACTTCCTTATTATCTGCCTGTTCATTCTCGTCCACCAAGGAGAAAATCAATAAAGCCGGTGATGTGGCAGGTCAGACAGCAGGAGAATTCATATCAGGCGTGGCTCACGGAGTGGGTAAAGCATTCGATGCCAAAATAGATTTGTCACAGAATTTGATTGACAAGGGCTTAAACTTTGGGAAATCAACAGTGTCCAATGATAGCACGGGCACAGACAACCTACTCACTATTTACATTATATTCAACACAGATTTTTCCGGTGACATTACCGCAAAGGCTTTTGACAGCCATGCTCTTGAAATGGGACGTGTAATAAGAAACGTATCTGGCAAGAAGAATGATGCCAAGTATTTTGAATTCCATTTTGACAAGAGGACAACTATCAACAGCGATAGCAAATTGGTGGTAGAATGAGAATCATGGGCAGACATAATTAATAAATATGGTGCTTTACCAACAGGTTGGAAAAATGACCAGTACATTATTTATGAGGAAAAAGGAATTGATTTTTCTTTTGATAAGAATTAAACTGTACACCACACCAATCAGTGTTTTTCCAAAAGCATTTATTTTAATTAACGAATGTTGGTGAGCTATTTTAAATATAGCCTGCTTCTCCTAT
>JABDEY010000041.1 GCA_013286805.1 Bacteroidota bacterium
TGATTGGAAGTCCGGTTCATGTATAAAAACAAAAAGATCTGTGTAGTAGTTCCCGCTCACAACGAGGAAATGCAAATTGCAAGAGTCGTGCAGACGATGCCGGATTTTATTGACCAGATTGTGGTTGTAAACGATTGCAGCAGGGATAAAACAGCCCAGGTCGTTGAAAATCTGCAAAAATCGCATCCTTCCGTACTTCTTATCAATCATGAAAAAAACCAGGGTGTTGGAGGAGCAATTGCCACAGGGTATAAATGGGCCAGGGACAATAACATGGATGTAGCAGTCGTAATGGCCGGTGATGGTCAGATGCATCCGGATGATTTACCGGCCATTTTAAACCCGGTAGTAAACGATGAAGTGGACTATTCCAAAGGAAATCGTCTGTTTACAGGTGAAGCCTACAAAACCATTCCAAAAGTACGATATTATGGCAACTCCATTCTTTCACTTTTAACCAAAATTGCATCGGGCTATTGGCATGTTGCCGATTCTCAAACCGGTTATACTGCAATCAATAATAAAGCCCTGAATCTGATAGACTGGGACAGAATGTATAAACGCTATGGCCAGCCCAATGACCTCCTTGTAAAGCTGAATATCTATGACCTTAAAGTGCGGGATGTTCCTGTTAAACCGCTCTACAATATCGGCGAGGTTTCCGGAATAAAAATCAGAAAAGTGATTTTTACAATTTCCTGGTTACTCTTTAATTTATTTCTCTGGAGGATGAAAGAAAAATACATTATCCGGAATTTCCATCCATTGGTCTTTTTCTATTTCTTAGGCGGGGTCTTCTTTGTTGCCACGGTTTTGTTATTTGCCCGCCTCGCCATCATGCTTTTTATTATAGGTCACCTCCTTCCGATTAATGCCCTCGCAGCTATGTTTTCATTTATGAGTGCAAGTCTGTTCACCCTGTTTGCCATGTGGTTTGACATGGAAACCAACAAGGAACTCAAATAGGCGTTTTTTCATTGAATTTTATCATTCAGTACCGGCAGAACCTCTAAAAAAATACTAAATTTACTGTTCTGTGAAAAAACACTTTTTTACACTTTTCCTTCTGATCTGGGCAGCTACTTCCTGGTCTCAGAAAGGCGCGCCTAAGTTCATTGACTCCAGAGAGGCCGATGAGCATTTTGATCATAAAAATTACGCAGCTGCCATGCGGGTTTACAAAGAGCTGTTGAACCGTAATCCGGACAATATTGATTATAACTACAAGCTGGCATTGTGTTACTTAAATACTCACATTGATAAGATACAGGCCATTCAATACCTCGAGAAAATTACCAAAAAAGGTAAAGCCGACAATGAAGTCTGGTTTAATCTTGGTCTCGCGTATCAATATGCCAACCGGTTTGATGATGCCATCAAAGCCTATTCCACCTTCAAGGACAAAGCAACGAGAAAAGATATTGACCGGGCTGAAAGAGCCATTGAAACATGCTATAATGGAAAACAGTTTGTTCAGTTTCCCGTTGATGTAACTTTTGAAAATCTGGGAAAAGAAGTAAATACGGAATATCCCGATTATTACCCCTTCGCTACTAAAAATGAGTCCTTCATGGTATTTACCAGCAGAAGGAAGGGCGGAAAAAGCAGTGCTATAGAAATGGATGGGATATATCCATCCGATATTTATGTAACAACCGTAAAGGATGGAAACTGGATAAAGGCAACTAATATTGGTTCTCCTGTAAATACCCCTTTTGATGAGCAGGCGGTTGGTCTATCACCGGACGGCTCCAGCATGATGGTCTATATTGATCACATCGATAGTTTAGGTAACATTTACACCTCCAATTATGCAAAAGGCAAGTTTCAGAAGCTCGTTAAGCTAAACAGTTCAGTGAATGCAGGTTTTGAAACAGCAGGATCCATCAGCGATGACAAACAGATTATCTTTTTTGCCAGTGAACGCCCGGGAGGTTTCGGAGGGACTGATTTATACATGGCTAAAAAATTACCAAATGGGCAATGGGCAGTACCCCAGAATCTGGGTAAAACAATAAATACCCAATACAACGAGGATTTCCCTCATCTTTCCGAGGATGGGAAAACACTTTATTTCTCTTCACAGGGCCATTCAAGTATGGGGGGCTATGATATATTCAAATCAATTTATGATGAGGAAACAAATACGTGGACCGAACCTGAGAACTTAGGCTATCCCATTAATTCAACTGATGACAATTATACAATTTCATTTACTGAAAATAACCGGTTCGCCTATGTGTCTGCACAAAGGCCAGGAGGATTGGGAGACCTGGACATCTGGAGAATAAAATTTAACAAAACAGAGCATCGTATTTCTGTGGTATCCGGCAAAGTAAGCTCTTCCGATTCAACGCAAACAAAAATTGACGTGATTATAACCGCGACGGATTTACAAAATAAAGACAGATTACCCATGACCTTCACACCCATTGCAACAAGCGGAAAATATATAATGGCATTAACTCCAGGAAGTTATTCACTGTCCATTGATGGCAACGGATTTAATGCCTATGCTGAAAATCTGACGATTCTGGATAAAGGCTCATTCCAGCCGGAGATTAAAAAAGATTTTGTACTAATCAAAAAATGAAAAAACTGTGCAACTGAATTTAACCCGGCCGATTGCTTTTTTCGACCTTGAAACAACAGGTATTCGTGTAGGTTCAGACCGCATCGTGGAAATCTGCCTTTTGAAAATCAATCCGGATGGGTCAAAAGATATCAAAACCAAACGCATTAACCCGACAATTCCAATTCCACCTGAAGCAAGTGCCATACATGGAATCCAGGATGAAGACGTGAAAGATGCTCCTGTTTTTAAAGCTGTTGCGCACGAATTATTTAACTTTCTGGAAGGCTGCGACCTGGGTGGCTACAATTCAAACAAATTTGATATCCCCTTGCTCGCTGAGGAGTTTCTTCGTGCAGGACTTGATTTTGATATTAAAGGGCGTAAACTAATTGATGTTCAGAATATTTTTCATAAAAAAGAGCAACGGACACTTGGCGCTGCTTACAAATTTTATTGCCATCAGAATTTAGATCAGGCACACAGTGCAGAAGCAGACACAAAGGCAACACTGGCCATTCTGGAGGCTCAGTTGGACAGATACCCGGACCTGAAAAATGATACTGCATTTCTTCACGAATTCTCCAACCAGACTTCCAATGTAGACCTGGCAGGAAGAATCGTTTTTAACAAAGAAGGCGTTGAGGTTTTTAATTTCGGAAAACATACCGGAAAATCCGTTGAGCATGTTTTTGAAACGGAGCCTTCCTATTATAAATGGATGATGGATGGGGATTTTCCCTTGTTTACAAAGAAAACAATTACACAAATACGTTTACGCGCAATCGGTAATAAAGCTATTTCAAAAGGAGAAAGCACAAAATGAAAATTATCTGTATCGGGCATAATTATGCCGGTCATAACACCGAGATGAAAACAGCCTCACCCGCGGAACCTGTTTTTTTCATGAAACCCGACACTGCACTTCTGATTAAAAACAAACCCTTCTATTATCCAGACTTTTCAACTGATATACAGTATGAAGTTGAACTGGTAGTGAAAATTTCCAAGAGCGGGAAGCACATTGATCCCGATTTCGCCGGAAATTATTATCAGGAAATAGGGATTGGCATAGACTTTACTGCCCGGGATATTCAGGCCCAGTGCAAAGCGAGAGGTGGCCCATGGGAAAAGGCCAAGTCGTTTGACTGTTCCGCTCCTGTGGGGAAATTCATTTTAAAGAATGAATTCCCGGATTTACATAATATCAATTTTCAGCTTAACTTAAATGGTAAAAGTGTTCAGGCAGGAAATTCAAAAAACATGTTGTTTTCCTTTGACAAAATCATTGTTTACATATCCCGGTTTATAACCTTGCGCCCGGGAGATCTTGTATTCACCGGAACTCCCGAAGGTGTGGGTCCAGTCAAACCAGGAGATCATCTCGAGGCCCAAATAGAAGGTCAGTCCCTTTTGAATATGAAAGTAAAATAGTCAATCTCTAATACTGTGATCATGTCACAAGCAAAAGAAAATAAAAATAACGGCACTGCAGAAGAATTGTCTTTTATCCAGTTCAGGAAAATAATCCTGGACGATTACCGGATAGCTAACGAAAGCCGCGAGGCAAGTATTACCGGCCGTAAAGAAGTGCTGACCGGCAAGGCCAAATTTGGAATCTTTGGTGATGGAAAGGAAATCGCTCAGCTTGCTTTGGCAAAGGTATTTCAGGAAGGGGATTTTCGTTCTGGTTACTATCGTGACCAGACATTTATGTTTGCAACCGGAAATTTAACCCTGAAGGAATGGTTTGCAGGCTTATATGCCCATACCGATGAGGAAGCAGAACCCATGAGCGCAGGAAGACAGATGGGAGGGCATTTCGGGACCCGCAGCCTCAATCCTGACGGCACATGGAAGAATCTTATGAAACTAAAGAATTCCTCTTCTGATATTTCTCCCACAGGAGGACAGATGCCCCGATTGCTTGGCCTGGCGCTTGCTTCAAAACACTACAAAATGAATACCGAATTGCATGCGGAAAAATTCCTGGCTTTTTCCAATAAGGGAAACGAGGTCGCTTTTGGGACTATCGGAGATGCCAGTACATCAGAAGGCGTTTTCTGGGAAACAATTAATGCAGCCGGAGTTATGCAAATACCAATGTTGGTTTCCGTCTGGGATGACGGACACGGCATTTCTGTTCCTAAAAAATACCAAACAACAAAGGAAAGCATTTCCGAAATATTAAAAGGTTTTCAGCGTGATGAGCATTTAAAGGGATATGAATTGTTCAAAACGAGAGGCTGGGATTATGCACATCTCTGTGAAACCTATGAGAAAGCTGTAAAAATTTGCCGCGAAGAACACGTACCTGTACTCATCCATGTGGAAGAAATGAATCAGCCTCTGGGGCATAGCACATCAGGCTCTCATGAACGATATAAATCTCCGGAGCGAATGGAATGGGAGCAGGAGTTTGACCCAATCCGCAAAATGCGTGAATGGATACTCGAAAATGTTATTGCAAAGGAGGACGAACTTGTATTAATTGAAAACGAAGCTAAAGAAGCAGTTAAAGAAGCGAAAAAGACAGCATGGACCGCTTTCCAGAATCCGATTAAATCAGAAGTTACTGAAGTCTGCACGCTGATAGAGGAGATAGCAGCTGCAAGCAGCAAACAGGAATTTATTGGTAAAATAAAAACTGAATTAGCAGCTCTGTCGGAACCATTCCGTAAGGATATTTTCACCAGTGCTAAAAAAGTTTTGCGGTTAACAATCAAAGACCATATCCCGGCAAAACAAAAATTGACCGCATGGCTCAGATTAGCTAAGATTGCCAGCTATGACCGCTATGGGTCTTTTCTTTACAGCCAATCAGAACTATCAGGCATAAGGGTTCCTGTGCGAAAACTTGAATATGGGCAGGAAGAAAAACTCATGGATGGCAGAGAAATCCTGCGCGAAAATTTTGATGTACTTCTTTCCAGATATCCCGAAGTTCTGATTTTCGGAGAGGACTCAGGCAGAATCGGCGGCGTGAATCAGGGACTGGAAGGGTTACAGAAAAAATACGGGGAACACCGTGTGTTTGATACTGGAATTCGCGAAGCCACAATCATTGGTCAGGCAATAGGATTATCCATGCGTGGCTTAAGGCCCATCGCTGAAATTCAGTACCTCGATTACCTGCTTTATGCCTTGCAGATTATGAGTGACGACCTCGCTACAGTTCAGTACCGTACAAAAGGTGGACAAAAAGCTCCGGTAATTATCCGCACCAGAGGACACCGGCTGGAAGGTATCTGGCACAGTGGTTCACCCATGGGCATGATTATTAACTCCCTGCGTGGTATGTGTATTTGTGTCCCGCGCAATATGACTCAGGCAGCAGGCTTCTACAATACCTTGCTCCAATCGGATGAACCAGGAATTGTCATTGAACCGCTGAATGCATATCGCCTTAAAGAACGTGTTCCTTCTAATTTTGGAGCATTCAATACCCCTCTCGGTGTGCCCGAAATCATTCGTTCCGGAAAGGACCTCACGATCGTTACATATGGTTCCTGTTGCCGTATAGCACTTGAAGCCGCTAAATTATTGGATGAACATGAAATAGCTGTTGAGATTATAGACGTTCAAACGCTATTACCCTTTGATATACATTCCACTATCGTCGAATCACTCCGGAAAACCAACCGGGTTATTTTCATGGATGAAGATGTTCCCGGTGGAGCAAGTGCTTACATGATGCAGCAAGTGACTGAAGAACAGAACGGGTATCAATACCTTGATTCAGCACCCCGGACTTTGTCTGCAAAGGCGCACCGGCCGGCCTATGGTACAGATGGTGATTACTTTAGTAAGCCGGGTGCCGACGACGTGTTTGATCTCGCATACAGTATGATGCACGAAATGAATCCGGTTAAATATCCGAAACCTTAAAACTGGGTTATTGGCCACTATTACTGAATCGGACTCGCACTATACCCATCTCGATAAGATGAAGGTGAGTGACTTGCTTTATCACATAAATCAGGAAGACAAAACTGTTCCTTTTGTTATCGGGAAACAGATTCCAAAGATCGAAAAACTGGTAAATGTGATTGTCAGGCAAATGAAACAAGGAGGTCGCTTGTTTTATCTGGGAGCAGGAACAAGTGGGCGTTTAGGCATACTGGATGCTTCTGAATGTCCTCCGACATTTGGCATACAACAAGGATTGGTAATCGGGATTATTGCAGGAGGCGACAAAGCCATCCGCAGAGCAGTGGAATTTGCCGAAGACGACAGGAAACGGGGATGGAAGGATTTAAAAAGTTACTATATTAATAAGAAAGATGTGGTTATTGGCATTGCTGCATCCGGTACTACGCCTTATGTTTTAGGTGCACTGATAAAATGTAATGCAAAGGGCATCACAACAGGATGCATCACCTGCAACCCCGAAAGCCCTGTTTCAAAAAATGCAACCTATCCGATTACTGTAGTCGTTGGTCCTGAATTTGTAACCGGAAGCACACGCATGAAAGCGGGCACAGCACAAAAGCTTGTACTGAATATGCTCTCCACATCTGTAATGATAAAACTTGGACGCGTGCGAGGTAACAAAATGATTGATATGCAGTTAAGTAACAACAAACTAATTGACCGGGGAATAAAAATGATGAAGAAACAACTTAACATCTCCCGCAAAGAAGCTCAGAAATTACTGTTAAAATACAAAAGTGTCCGTAAAGCAATTGATTCATTTTCTTATACTGAATCTTTATGAATTTAAGGAACGAAGTTCCGAAGAAGTCATTAGATTCAGTTAATGCCGCTGCTGAATTTCATGAAATTCCTGTAGCTTTGGTATAAATTTGTTTGGATCTAAAAAAGATTCACCACATAAAAACACACACTATGTCAAAAGGATTTTTCAACGTCCCGACCGCAATTAATGAACCCCTGAGGAATTATGCCCCGGGTTCACCTGAAAGGAAAGAACTACAGACTATGCTTGCCCATTTAAGATCCAGAACCATAGATGTGCCTATGTATATTGGTGGTAAGGAAATCAGGACGGGCAAAAAAAACCGCCTTTCGCCTCCGCATGATCACAAACATACGCTTGGCTACTATCATTCGGGAAGCGGCTCCCATGTAAAAGATGCAATCAAAGCTGCTCTGGCGGCCAAAAAGAACTGGGAAAAATTATCCTGGGAGCAACGCGCAGCCATTTTTCTCAAAGCTGCCGATCTGATTTCAGGGCCTTATCGCGCCAAACTGAATGCCGCTACCATGTTAGGCCAATCCAAGAATGCCTATCAGGCGGAAGTTGATGCAGCCTGCGAACTGGCTGACTTCCTGCGCTTCAATGTTCAGTATATGAGCGAAATTTACAAACAACAACCGATTTCCGTTTCCGGTTCAGGTATATGGAACCGGCTCGAGCAGCGCCCTTTAGAGGGCTTTATCTTCGCACTCACGCCATTCAATTTCACGGCTATTGCCGGCAACCTCCCTGCTTCCTGTGCACTGATGGGAAATGTCGTGGTATGGAAGCCCGCTAATTCAGCCATCTATTCGGCCAATGTTTTGATGGAAATATTTATGAAAGCAGGCCTTCCGGATGGTGTCATTAATCTGGTTTATGTATCCGGGCCGCAGGCAGGTGATGTTATTTTTTCTCATCCCGATTTTGCCGGTATACATTTTACCGGCTCTACCGAAGTCTTCCGTAATATCTGGAAAACGGTTGGCAACAATATTCACCTTTACAAATCTTATCCCCGGATCGTAGGAGAAACAGGGGGTAAGGATTTTATTCTGGCTCACTCCTCAGCGGATGTTAAAGTACTTACGACAGCCTTAAGCCGTGGTGCATTCGAATACCAGGGACAAAAATGTTCTGCAGCTTCCCGGGCGTATATTCCAAAAAGTATCTGGCCTCAGGTGAAAACACTTCTTCTGGCTGACCTCAAATCATTCAAAATGGGGCCAACTGAGGATTTTAGCAATTTCATCAATGCGGTAATAGATGAAAGTTCATTTGACAAATTGGCGGGCTACATTGAGAATGCAAAGAAAGACAAGAAGGTTGAACTTATCGCAGGTGGGAAATATAATAAGACCAATGGCTATTTTATCGAACCAACTGTATTGGTAGCTAAAGATCCGTTTTACATTACTATGTGCGAGGAATTATTCGGCCCTGTTCTAACCATACATGTTTACGAAGATGCTAAGTTCACGCAAATTCTCGATATTGTTAACAAAACGTCCAGCTACGCGCTTACGGGTTCCATTATCTCTCAGGATCGTTACGCCATAGATCTTGCTACAAAAAAACTCAATTATGCTGCAGGTAATTTTTACATCAATGATAAATGTACGGGCGCTGTAGTTGGTCAACAGCCATTTGGAGGAGCAAGAGGCTCAGGAACAAATGATAAGGCAGGATCCATGATTAACCTTCTCAGATGGGTATCACCGCGTACCATTAAGGAAACATTTAATCCTCCCACAGATTACAGGTACCCATTCCTGCAGCAATAAGCATGAGAAAATATTCCGCTTTCATTTGCTTTTTCATAGCACTATTCTTCTTGCCCCTGCTTGAATTTTCTCAGGATAAATACCCTGTATTTCAGGAGAAATACCCGGGAATTAAAGTGATTGAAAAAAGTCATGGTCTTTACGAAGTAGAGGTGTCCGGTAAAAAAAAAGCGGAAAAAACTTTGACTCAATCAACAAGCCTACTCAGTAAATATAAATTACTATTGACAACCGATACAATAGTTTCTGATATTGGTAAAGATTTTGGAGTTGAATTTATAATACAAACTGCCAATAAAGTAATACTTCCGGTCAAACTTGTTTGGGAATACCCCAAACCAATGAAAAATCCATACAATGGAAATACTTACAAAGTTTCCGAAACTGATGAGTTAATCGTAACTAACCAGCAATTCTTTTATAGTTATTCGCTTGATTATGAATACGAATTAGTGGAAGGACTTTGGGGCTTCAAGGTTTACTACCAAAACGTTGAGATATACAAACATTACTTTCTGGTCATCCTCCCACTCTAAGTGTTGAATTTGTTAATTACTTTTTCCGCCCTGTAAGAGGATACCCTTTAACTTTACGTATTCAAAAAAAACCTCACAAACACCGACAAGTATGAAATTTTTTATCGATACAGCAAATCTTTCCCAGATCAAAGAAGCACAGGCAATGGGCATTCTGGATGGCGTTACCACTAACCCATCCCTTATGGCAAAAGAAGGAATCAAAGGAGAAGCGAATATCCTGAAGCATTATGTCGACATCTGTGGACTGGTTACCGGAGATGTTAGTGCAGAAGTATTGTCAACCGATTTTGACGGGATCGTCCGGGAAGGAGAAGCCTTGGCAAAACTTCATAAACAAATCGTCGTGAAAGTACCAATGATCAAAGAAGGAGTAAAAGCCATTAAGTATTTTTCAAACAAAGGGATAAAAACCAATTGCACATTGGTTTTTTCGGCTGGCCAGGCGCTTTTGGCCGCCAAGGCAGGAGCAACTTATGTTTCACCCTTCATCGGTCGTCTGGATGATGTCTCGACTGATGGATTTATCCTGATTGAAGACATTCGTACCATTTATGATACCTATGGATATAAAACACAAATATTAGCCGCTTCTATTCGTCATCCTATGCATATTGTTAATTGCGCAAAACTTGGTGCCGATGTGGCGACCTGTCCCCTCAGCGCGATTATGGCCTTATTAAACCATCCGCTTACAGATACAGGTCTTGCTAAATTTTTAGAAGACGCAAAAAAGTAATTCGCCAGGCTCAAAAATGCTCCTGAATATCCATCCCGACTCGCCCAATCCGCGTGAAATGAAGCAAGTTGTGGAATGCCTGCGTGACGGAGGGGTAGTCATTTACCCAACAGATACAGTTTATGGAATTGGTTGCGACCTCAATAAACAACGCTCCATAGAACGGATAGCACAAATTAAGGCCATAGATCCCGAAAAGGCACATTTTTCAATCATTTGCCTTGATCTAAGTCATTTATCAGATTTCTGTAAGCCATTTGATAACCGCATTTACAAAGTTATGCGCAAAGTGCTTCCCGGCCCCTATACATTTATTCTGGAAGCCAATTCCAATGTCCCTAGAATCTTTAAAGCACGAAGAAAAACCATCGGCATACGTGTTCCGGATAACAAAATAGCGCTCGCTATTGTGACCCAGTTGGGAAATCCCATCGTAAATACCTCCATTCCAAATGAAGATCAGTTAATTGAATTCATAACGGACCCGGAACTCATTCACGAAAAATATAAAAACCAGGTCGACATTGTAATCAATGGAGGTGTCGGAGGTATTGAACCCTCAACTGTAATTGATTGTTCCAAACAGGAATTTGAAATTATCCGTCAGGGTTTGGGAGAGATTGAATCGCTTATTTAGACTTGCTTTGCGTTTGCAAAGCCTAGTCTAGCCTCGCACTAGCTGGCTCAAATCGCCACCGGCGATTTGCCCTGCCCGAAGGGTGATGTTTAACGCTGATGGAACTTCGTTCATTTTTCGCCAATTTATAATGGATGCTATAGCATCCATTAAGCGCTTTTAATGCGTAATATAATAACCATTACAGAATCGCCTAAAACAGCTAGGTTTCATTATAAATGCCTTGAAAATAGCATTTTTGCAAATTAAATCCCCAGAACGGGTGACCTCAATGCGGAAAACAGGGGGTGCTATTTAGAAGTTACCTTGAACTCCGTCCTGCGGTTCATCTGCCGGTTCTCAGGAGTATCATTAGGTTTAACCGGCTTACTGTCTCCGTAACCTCTAAACGACAGCCGTTCCTGAGAAATCCCGTTCCCTATCAAATAATCGTAAACCGATTTAGCACGGTTCTGAGAAAGCACATTATTCGCTTTTTTATCCCCAACATTATCTGTATGTCCACCCAACTCTATTTTGAGAGTTGGGTTCGTTGTTAAAAAAGTGATTAGTTTTTGAAGTTCAGTTTTTGATTCTTCCTTCAGGTCATATTTATTTGTCTCAAAAAAAATATTATTCAGCTTAACAGTCAGCCCCGTGTCTATTGGCTGAAGAGGAACATCCATCAAAAATGGTTTGGAAATATCTTTTACCTCTTTCAATGCAAAATTCTCCGAATAAAACAGATACCCCGTTCTGGAAACATTCAGAGCATAATTTTTATTCGCCGGAAGGCAAACCAAAAACTCCCCGTTCATAGGATTTGAAGAGGAAGTTATGGCCGTTTTTGATGTCGCCAGATCAATTAACTCAATCGATGCTTCAAGCGGTTTTTTAGTACGGCTGTCATACACTTTACCTTTAAAATAAGTGACATTCTCCGGCCGGAATTGGGAATCAACTTCGAAGGTATAAATATCCTGCCCTCCATAGCCACCTGCTCTGTTGGAAGCAAAATAAGCCAGTTTCCCTTTGGAATCCACCAGCAGACTATTCTCATTATTAAAGGTATTAATCGGATAACCCAGGTTTACCGGATCACCCCATTCTCCATCCGGCTGCCGCTTCGACATGTAAATATCGGTTCCACCCATACCCACATGTCCATTAGAAGCGAAATACAAGGTCTGATTATCCGGATGAATAAATACAGATTCCTCATTATAAGGAGTGTTAATTTTATTGCTCAGCTTAACAGGGTTCGACCATTTCCCTTTGTCATCCACTTCCGAGGTATAAATATCCCCCTGCCCCACTCCATTGCCGGTAAGTACCGCCCTGACAAAGTAGAGTGTCTTCCCATCAGAAGAAAAAGAAGGTTGACTCTCCCAGTTTTTGGAATTTACAGGCGGCCCCAGATTATGAGGCTTGGACCATCCTGTTGCAGTCTTTTGAGCAACAAAAATATCACAACTCCCATATCCTCTGCGATCCAAACCATAACCGTCAATTTCAGGACATACAACAAAAAACAAAAATTGCCCGTCTACCGAAAGGCAGGGAGCCCCCTCATTTGCTTGTGTGTTTATGTTGGTTCCAATACTTCTGGATTGGGTCCATTTGCCATTTTCCTTATTAGAATAATAAAAGTCTTCTTGAAAACTGTTTCCCATCCTTGGGTCTCTATTAGTCATTGGCAATCTCCGGGTAAATAAAAAGGTTTGATCATCAGCTGTTATAGAAGGAAAATATTCATCGTACTGGGAATTAATCTCAGGTCCTATATTTACAGGATTAAAATGCACAGGATGCTGCATTGCATTCAAAGCAAAATCGCAACATTTGATCTTCAATTCCGCTTCATCATTCTTTTTATGATTAGAAGATTTTGACGAAACATACTGTTGCAAATGACCCTTAGCATCTGCATAACGGCCAAGCTTCAATTCCAGACTTCCGGCATAAAAATAATAATCCGGCATAAAATTCGGATTGATCAGAAAGCATTCCTTATACTCATCAATCGCTTTCGCATACTGGGCATCATCCGCAAGTAAATCTCCCAGAAAAGCATGCGCCTCAATAAAATTATTATCCTTCTCAATTGCTTTCTTCAACTTCTCTATGGCTACGTCCGGTTTAAGTGCAATATTTAATTGTGCCTCCTCAAAATACTTAATCGCCTTACTGTTTTGCGTGGAATAAATAACGGGTTGTGCAATAGAAGCAGCCAACCCGATGCACAAACAAATAACCAAAAAAATTGATTTAAAATTACAATTCCGTAGGATCATATTTATTCGTAAAAAGCATCATTTTTAAATTCATCCGTCCTGCTAAGGAATTCCCAAATACTTATGTGTCTGCAAAGAAACCATCCATTTCGGATGGTTCATCACATAATCAACAATCAATGGCATCATTTCCGCACGTTTGCTCCATTCCGGCTGCAAAAACAATTTGCATCCGGAGCCCACCTTTTCTGCATTCCTTTCTGCCCAGCTGAAATCAGCCTTATTGTGCACAATTATTTTTAATTCATCTGCGTGCTTAAAAATTCCTTCCAAAGGTTCCAGCGTACGCTTGGGAGATAAACAGATCCAATCCCACTCACCTGTCAGCAAATATGCTCCGGATGTTTCAATAAAAGTCTCCATACCCGACTGCTTCAGCATTTTTGTCAGAACCCCAAGATTATACATAGAAGGCTCACCACCAGTTACAACAACAGCCTTTCCCGGCTGTTTCTCTGCCCGCCCAACAATGTCCCCAGTAGCTGTTAAAGGGTGAAGTGCAGCATCCCAACTCTCTTTGACATCGCACCAGTGACAACCCACATCACAACCTCCGATACGGATGAAGTAGGCTGCTTTTCCCGAATTAAAACCTTCCCCCTGAATGGTGTAAAACTCCTCCATCAGCGGCAACACCATTCCATCAGCTAACAACCCGGCCTGATTCATACGGAATAAACTTCCTTTTTGGATGCCTTCAGTGTATTCCTCATCAAAGAAACAATAGTCATAGGCCCTACGCCTCCGGGAACCGGGGTTATAAAAGAACATTTAGAAGCAGCTTCATCAAACCTCACATCTCCCAAAATCTGGAACCCTGTCTTGGTTAAGGCAGATGGCAAACGCGTAATTCCAACATCAATCACTACAGCACCTTGTTTAATCATGTCTCCCGTGACAAAACCTGCTTTACCCAAAGCAACAACCAGTATATCTGCCGATTGAGTCAGGCTCTTCAGATGTTCCGTTTTACTGTGGGCCATCGTAACTGTACAATTACCAGGATAAGCGTTTCTCGCCAGTAAAATGCTGACAGGTAAGCCCACAATATGACTTCTGCCCAAAACGACACAGTGCTTACCGGAAGTTTCAATTTTATACCGTTCCAGCAATTGTAAAATACCAAAAGGAGTAGCAGGCAGATAAGTAGCCAGACCCATTACCATTCTCCCAATATTGGAAGGATGAAATCCATCCACATCCTTCCGGGGATCTATGGCCTGAATAATTTTAGATTCAGAAAAATGTTTAGGTAAAGGGAGTTGGACAATGAAACCATCTACAGCATCATCCTCGTTCAGCGCTTTGATTTTCTGAAGCAACTCTTGCTCAGAAACGGTAGCAGCTAATCGGATCAGTGTCGAATCAAATCCAGCCTTTTCGCACGCTTTCACTTTGCCGTTGACATAGGTTTCACTACCCCCGTCATTCCCTACAAGTATAGCTGCCAGATGAGGCACCTTCCCTCCACTTGCGCGAACACGACCAGTCTCCGCCTTCATTTCAGCCAGTAATTCTTCCGAAACCTTCTTTCCGTCAATTAAAATCATCTCATATTCTTCATCTGACCCATCATCTTCATCATATTTTTCTTGTCTCCCATCATCCGCATCATCTTTCTGGTCTCATCAAACTGTTTGACCAGTTTATTTACTTCCGGCACTGAGGTGCCGCTGCCTTTTGCGATACGCTGCCTGCGGCTGCCGCTAAGAGATTCCGGATGTTCCCGCTCATATTTTGTCATGGAAGAGATAATGGCCTCAATGCCCTTAAAAGCATCCTCTTTTATATCGATGTCCTTCATGGCTTTACCTATTCCCGGAATCATGCTGACCAAGTCCTTCATATTACCCATCTTCTTTATCTGATGAAGCTGACCTACAAAATCATTAAAGTCGAATTGATTCTTCGCAATTTTTTTATTCAGCTTCTTGGCATCCTCCGCATTGAACTGTTCCTGGGCCCTTTCAACCAGGGTAACCACATCACCCATACCCAAAATACGGTCTGCCATACGCTGGGGATGAAACACATCCATCGCATCCATCTTTTCACCCGTACCTACAAATTTGATAGGCTTATTTACAACGGCTTTAATTGAAAGTGCAGCACCACCCCGGGTATCTCCATCCAGCTTGGTCAATACCACTCCATCAAAATCAAGCCGGTCATTAAATGCCTTTGCTGTATTAACAGCATCCTGACCGGTCATCGCATCCACGACAAAGAGGATTTCATCCGGATCAATCGCTTTCTTCAGGGCCTGTATTTCATTCATCATTTGCTCGTCCACTGCCAGACGGCCTGCGGTATCAATAATAACAACAGAATTACCATTGTCTTTAGCCAGTTGAATTCCCCGTTTAGATATAGCAACAACATCCTTGCTTTCCCGGTCGGAAAAAACTTCCACACCGATTTGTTCGCCCAGGACAATCAATTGATCAATAGCAGCCGGACGATAAACGTCACAGGCAATCAGCAAAGGCTTTTTTCCACGCTTGTTTTTTAAATAGTTCGCCAGCTTGCCGGAAAACGTTGTTTTACCCGAACCCTGTAAACCACTCATCAGGATAATAGTAGGGCTGCTGGAAAGCCGGATGTCTGACTTATCTCCACCCATCAGCAATGAAAGTTCATCATGGGTGATCTTGGTCAGGAGCTGCCCCGGCGAAATGGAAGTAAGTACTTGCTGCCCGAGTGCCTTTTCCTTTACCGTATCCGTAAATTGTTTGGCAACTTTATAATTAACGTCTGCATCCAGCAATGCTTTCCGGATTTCCTTAATCGTTTCAGAAACGTTTACTTCTGTAATTTTCCCCTGACCCTTTAACAATTTAAAGGCCCTGTCAATTTTATCACTTAAACTTTCAAACATGTTATTTTTTATTCTTGTTTTACAAAAAAAACCAATGCGAAGTTATTAAAACCGACCGATATATTTGAGTTTTTAATCAATACATTTACCGGATGCAAAGGATCGGTTATTATTTTATCCTGCCGTTTGTCTATTTTATTTCGCTGTGCCCTTTTTGGTTATTGTACAGTATTTCAGACGTTGCTTTTCTGATACTTTATTATGGAATAGGTTACCGGAAAAAGACGGTTTTTCAAAACCTCAAAAACTCATTTCCGGATAAACCTGAAACCGAAATCAGGCGGATTCAAAAGGAATATTATAGCTATTTATGTGACCTGACCCTTGAAACCTTTAAGACCTTAACAATGAGCCGGGAAACAGCATTAAAGAGGTGTTTCTTAACCAGGGAAACGACCAGGCTCATTAAGCATTATGCTGATGAAAATAAAAGTGTCCTCATCGTTCTGGGGCATTTAGGTAATTGGGAGTGGGCCGGAAATGCCTTTTCCCTTCAATGTAAACATCAATTGTATGTTATATATCATCCATTGACGAATCCATGGTTCAACAAGCTCATGATTCAGCTTAGAACTCGTTTCGGAACTAAATTAATTTCAATGAAAGATACCTTCCGGCAAATGACCAAAAACAAAGCGGAGCTTTCGGCTACCGCCTTTATCACCGATCAGGCCCCTCCTCCGGAAAATGCCTGGTGGACAATCTTTCTGAACCAGGATACACCTGTTTTTAAGGGTGTTGAACTAATGGCTGGCAGATTTCATTATCCGGTCATTTTTATTACGGTTGAACGGATAAAAAGAGGATATTATCAGGTAAAAGCAGCCGGGCAGGTTGAAAATCCGACCGCAACAAAAGAAGGATTTATTACGGACTGGCATACCAAAATTCTTGAAGAAGCAATTAAACTGAAACCGGAAACCTGGCTTTGGTCACACAAAAGGTGGAAACATAAAAAACCTGCCTAATACTATTATTATTTTTTAACTTTGCAATCCTTTATTATTTTTGAATTCATGTTGGAAGGAAAAGATTTAATCGTTGCAACTAAACCATTTGGCAAAGAAAACCGTTTTCTTAGCTGGTATTACTTTTTAAGCACACTGTTTCTGCTGGTTGGACTGTTGCTGATAGCCGGCATTGCTCCCTGGCTAATGGTGCGTATTGCAGCAAGCATTGCTGCAGGCTTTGTTTTCATACGGCTTTTTGTGATTTACCACGATTACCAGCACAAATCAATTCTGCAAAAGTCAATCATCGCTAAATTTGTAATGTACATATACGGGCTTTATTCACTTGCCCCGGCCAGTATATGGAAACGTTCACATGATTACCATCACAAACACAACTCCAAATTATTCAGCGCAAGCATTGGTTCTTTCCCCATAATGACTAAACAAAAATTTCTGAACAGCACTCCCAGAGACAGAAGGGAATATTTGATGAGCAGACACCCGATCACGATACTTCTTGGTTTTTTCTCCATGTTTCTGGTTGGAATGTGCGTTAATTCTTTTCGCAGCAATCCCAGAAAACATTTTGATTCATTGATTGCCATTGTACTTCATGTTGGGGTTGCAGCCCTGATTGTGATTTATGGAGGCTGGCTGACCTGGTTTCTGGTTTGGTTTCTTCCCTTCCTGATTGCCTTTGCAATTGGAGCCTATTTATTTTACGCACAGCATAATTTTCCGACTGTTAAGTTTAAAGATAATACACAATGGGCTTATGAAACAGCAGCACTTGAGTCTTCCAGCTATATGAAGATGAAAGCATTTATGCGCTGGAGTACTGCCAACATAGGATATCACCATGTCCATCACCTGAATTCCAGAATTCCCTTTTACCGCCTTCCGGAAGCAATGGCACAATTACCGGAACTGCAGCATCCTAAAACAACCTCCTTCAAATTAAAGGATGTAATTGCTTGTTTTAAATTAAAATTATGGGATCCTGAATTACAAAAGATGATAGGATTAGAAGGATTGAATCTGGCCTGAGACCCTGATCTTTAATTTCTTTTAAGAGGCGGCTTACATTTTTTCAGGAACATCAATACCTAATAACAGCATTCCTGACTTTATTACCTCAGCAACTTTATAGGTAAGTGATAAGCGAAAATTCCGTAAATCAGATTGCTTTTCCTTCAGTATTGGAGTATCATGGTAAAACTGATTGAATTCCTTGGACAACTCATAAACGTAATTAGCAATAAGTCCCGGATTGTAATCCTTTCCCGCATCTCTGATTATTTTCGGGAACTCAGACAATAGCCTGATTAACTCTCTGCTCTTTTTATCCATGTTCTCACCCAATTGCCGCAGGTCAGAAGGGGTACAATTTTCGATGTCCCAGGAAATCACATTCCTTAATATTGATCTGCTGCGGGCATAAGTATATTGAATTAGTGGGCCTGTATTGCCATGTAAATCAATACTCTCTTCCGGGTTAAAAAGCATCGTCTTCTTCGGATCAACTTTAAGAATGAAATACTTGAGTGCCCCCAACCCTATTAACTTATATAATTGTTCTGCCTCTTCTTTTTCCAAGCCCTCTGTCTTTCCCAATGCTAAGGTCATTTCCCTTGCCGTATCAACCATTAATTTGATCAGTTCATCCGCATCCACAACAGTTCCCTCCCTTGATTTCATTTTACCGTCCGGAAGTTCCACCATACCATAGGATAAATGAAAGCAATCCTCTGCCCATTTAAACCCAAGTTTTTTCAGAATCAGAAACAGAACCCTGAAATGATACTCCTGCTCATTCCCCACCGTGTAGATTAATCTTTTCAGTTTAGGAAACTCCTTGAAGCGCTCCACTGCAGTACCTAAATCCTGAGTCATATAAACGGAAGTGCCATCCGAACGCAGCAAAACTTTTTCATCCAATCCTTCCGGAGTCAGGTCAATCCTTACAGAGCCATCCTCCTTTTTAAAAAACACCTTTTCGCCGGAAACCGCATCAACCTTATTTAATCCAAATTCAACCAACTCCTTACCAAGCAAATAGGTTTTAGACTCGTAATACGTTTTGTCAAAATTTACACCCAACATGGAATAGGTTTCCTTAAAACCACTATACACCCAATCATTCATTTTGTTCCAAAGTGCCACCACTTCCTTATCACCCTTTTCCCATCTATTCAGCATTTCCTGCGCTTCCAGCATTAATTCTGATTTAGCTGCAGCATCCTCTCTTTCCCAATTATTTTTAACTTTAGTTTCAATTTCCTTCTTTAAGTGCTTGTCAAATTCAACGTAATACTTTCCAACCAGGTGATCCCCCTTTTTACAAACATCGTCCAAAGTCGATTCCGGAGTTTCCCCATTCCCCCATTTTTGCCAGGCCAGCATTGATTTACAAATATGGATTCCCCGGTCATTTACCAGATTTGTCTTAATTACATTATTCCCGTTGGCCTTTAATATTTCAGTAACAGAATACCCCAGCAAATTGTTCCGGATATGTCCTAAATGAAGTGGTTTATTCGTATTAGGAGAAGAGTATTCAACCATCACCGTTGGAGATGATTCAGTAATCGGTGTATAGGCATAATCCCTCCTGCCGGCAATTTTATAAAAATAATCAATCCAGTAATTACCCGAGACGACAAGATTCAGAAAGCCTTTAACTACATTAAAATTTTCAACCTCAGATATATTGGCTTTAAGAAAATCTCCGATTTGACCGGCAGTTACCTCAGGGGATTTCTTCGAAACTTTTAAATAAGGAAAAACAACGAATGTAAAATCACCTTCAAATTCCGGGTTGGTCTTACCAAAAACGATACTCCCCGGCTCAACCTGCACATTATATAATACCTTTAAAGCCTCAGCAACTTTAACCCTGAGCAGTTCATCCACATTACAAATTAGATTCATTCGTTGTCTTTAGAAGTCATTTGTAATCTGATTAGTGGCCTTGTAAAGAATCTCAAAAGCATTCTCTGCCATTAAATTTTCCTTATCTAAAGTGGGATTAATTTCTACCATTTCCAGACAACATACCTTTCTGTTACGAAGCAGGTAATACACCAGATTGCCAGCTTCCTTTTCACTGATTCCATTGGGCGCAGGCGTTCCAGTCCCCTTGGAAATATTGGAGTCCATGCTATCCACATCAAATGAAATATAAATCAACTCACATTGATCAAGGTAGTTTAAAGATTCTATCGCGATACGCTCGACTGCTTTACGTCTGATTTCAAGCAGGTTAAAAGAGCGCATTTTATGCTTTTTAATGATGGAATCTTCCTGTGCCTCTAAATCCCTTAAAGCAATAAACACAACATCGGAGTACAAAACTTTAGGGCAAATACCACCCAGATTCTTAAGTTTATTCCAATACTCGATCGTCTCCTCATCGGGCTTATTTACAGCCTGTTCCATATTGTCTTCGCCTAAAAGGGCAGCAAGTGTCATTCCATGCATATTGCCTGAGGGAGTTGTATAGGGAGAATGAAAGTCAGCATGAGCATCAATCCAGATTAACCCAAGCCGCTTCTGGGGAAAGGCCATTTTGATACCGGTAACAGTTCCGATTGCAGAACTGTGGTCACCAGCCAGAATAATTGGAAAATTCCGGTGATCACTGTAGGTCTTTGAAACTTCCTTGGCTACCCGGTCACACACGGTCAATACTCCTTTAATTCGTTTTGCATAATCATGAACAACAGGCTCTAATAACAATCGGTTCTCATTGGGCACTTCTACTGGCTTGTGTTTCCTGAAATATGAGCTTCCGAAATCAAGGGCAGCAATCTTTATTGCATCAATTCCCAGACTGGAACCACGGGTCCCTGCACCTATCTCAGATTTAACTTCAATCAGCTTTATGGTTTTCATTGAATCGGAATTAATCAATTGGATATAAATTAGTGTAATTAAGTTCGTTACTTTGCATTTAAATCATCCATCCAACTCAATCGAATCAGAAACATATGAGGAACAAATATACCGACTTAATCCACCAAACCTTTAATTTTCCCCAGGAAGGATTTTCAGTAATTGACAATCAGCTTCTGTTTAACGATATCCCATT